>WAPZ01000220.1 GCA_015520535.1 Candidatus Heimdallarchaeota archaeon | reverse complement strand
AGATGTGTATAAGAGACAGCATGTAAATATGACATGGTTTTATTAAATTTCAATGAAATTTGGGAAAAATTCTTTCAAACAAACGAAAAAAAAACACGTTCACTTATTCATTTGATTAGTTGGATTCACACACCCGAAGTAGTATATCAAAAAGACAACCAAATGCACACGTTTATTTTAAAGAATGCCAACTTTGAAGTCAACCTCATTAACACAAAGACTATTGAAAAATTCGCTGCATTTATAGATTATTGGGCGATTGGTACCGAAAAAAATGGCTTTTTTATTCCTATCATAGTTAAATCGCGTCTAAATAGAAGTGATTCCTTTTCTGAAAAAATGATAGTGAAAAAAGAGGAAATTAAAGGAAAAATCATTGTAAAATTAATTGACGTCCTTGGAATCGAATATTTTTTCATTCTGGACTAACTAACTAATGGATTTCCTTGCTTTTGTAGAATAATAGGATAACGTTAGTAATGAAAGCGCAACAACTTGTAAGATTACTGCATATATCAATGCAATATTAATATATGCTAAATCAATAAAGAAGCCAAAAACCGCCCCGCTAATTAAAAATCCGACTCCATACGCGGTATTAAAAATTCCGTAGGCTTTTCCACGTTGAGTTGTTGGAACTAAATCCGCAATACTAGCACGATAGATTGATTCTTGCGCACCTAACACAATTCCAAAGAAAATACCTGCACCAAGTAAACTGATGGTCGTTTGTTGTAATGCCAGCCATGTTGGAATGATAGAAAGAATAAAAGGAACCACTAACACCGATTTACCATATTTATCATAAAGCATTCCCGCAATTGGGGCAAAAAAGGCGTCCACTGCTTGAATAATTACGTATAGAAAGGCAACTATCCATGCCAGTTGCTCCAAATTTTTTGCCAAATAAAGAATTAAAGCCACATGAATCAATCCAGCTGTGTTGAAGAACACGCTAAATGTATACAGCCAAAATTCCTTTGTTAGCACGCTTTTAACAGTATTACTATGACGTTGTGATTCTTCTAAAGAAATGGCTTCTGTCATTTTTTCATGAACCTGTGTTTTCAAGCGATAATAAGCCAAAAATAAGAAGAGAACTAACAAAAGATAGGGGAGAAAGAGGAATCCAAACGTCAAACTATAATCGTCATTTGTTAGGTATAAGATAACGACCATCAACGCCGGTCCACCGATCGCCCCTAATTGATCCAAGAGTTCATGAAAACCAAAGGCTTTTCCAGCACCTTGTCCTTTTGTACTCACAGAAAGCAATGTATCCCGCGAGGGCGTGCGTAGTCCTTTTCCAAGACGTTCTATTATTACAAATAAAATTGCCAGCTGCCAAATCCTCGTCAAACTTAATAAAGGGATCACAATCAAGACTCCATAGCCCACAATAACAAAAACCCAATACGCACGTGTAGTATCAGCCAAATATCCACTAATAAGCCGGAAAAAATAGCCCAAAAACTCCCCCAAACCTAATGACAGCCCAATAATAAAGGCTGTAGCGCCTAAAAATTCTAAATAAGAAGGAATGACGCCACGGGCACTTTCATAAATAAGATCGCCGGAGAAACTGATCAAACCAAACATTAAAATAGCAAAATATGCGAGCTTGGCGTCAGTTTTTTCTGCAGTATCTGTTTGGGGAGTATTCAATTAACATCACCTCTAATTTTTATTGTATTTTTCCTCAAACATTTCTAATCGATCAAACGCCTCTTCAAGTTCATGCAATGACCGTGAATATGCAATTCTAAGGTATTTTTCACCGTTGGGACCGAAAGCTGAACCTGGCATAACCGCTACCCCCACCTCTTTAAGAATGAGCTCTGCTAACTCTATCGAGGGCATCTCATACGTATGCTTTACAAACACATAAAATGCGCCTTCTGGTGGGAACGCAGCAAATGTGCGCAGTTTTTTGATTCGATCAAGTGTATATTGGCGTCGCTGTGGAAACATACCAGCAATATATGACAGTGCCTTTTTATAATGTTTTAACGCGGCTAAGGCGGCATATTGGGCGAATGAAGTGGGGCAAGAAGTTGTATTTTGAATAACTTTTTTTATTCCAGTAATAACGTTTTCATTTGCGACTACATATCCAAGACGATAACCGGTCATTGAAAAAGATTTAGAAAAGCCATGAATCAACACCCCAAAGTCTTCCCAGCTATCTAAGTCTAACACCGACGTATGCTTAAAATTGTCATAAATGTAATCAGAATAGATCTCATCAGAAATCACAGCAATATTATGATCAAGTGCTAGATCACGCAAGAATTTGAGTTCTTCGGGGGTATAAATTGCGCCAGTCGGGTTCGAGGGTGAATTAATTATGATCGCCCGCGGTTTTTCGCGGATTTTCTCTAAAAGTGCTTCTTGATCAAGATGAAAATTAGATAAATGTGGATAATATTCAGGTACGCCATCGACTGTCCGTATAATATCAGCATAAGAGACCCAGCCCGGGTCAGGAATGAGTACTTTATCGTGGGGTTCGATGATACTCAAAAGCGCCCCAAAAATAGCTTGTTTTGCACCACTGGTTATAATCACATTTTTATCATGGTCGATGGACAGCGATCTAGCTTTAGTTAGATGGTCTTTTATGGCTTCTCGTAACTCTGGAATTCCATTAGAAATGGTGTATGCGGTATAACCTTTCTGAATTGCCTCTTGAGTAGCCTTAAGAACGTCTTTTGGCGGTAAAAAATCGGGTTGTCCAATTTCTAGATGAATAATGGATTTTCCTTGTTTTTCTAATTTTTTCGCTTTTGCAAAAAACTGAGCTGTCAGACTTCCCTCTAAACTTGTTATTTTTTTTGAAATATGAATTCCCATGGTAATCATCTTTCATAGCCGTTTATATGTTGAAAATTGTTTTATTTTTATACTAAATTAAACGAGATGCTTTTCTATATATTCTATCAAATTAGTTGTCCGTGGAAGCTGATTAAAACTAAATAATTCGCCGTATTGACAACCAGCTAAGGTGCCATAATACCGATTTACCGCTTCTATATCCTCAAAAAATTTCATTTTTCGTGGATCATCGGAAGGAAATTGACTTTTATATGCTTTTAATGCTTCCATTTTGACGGAAAAGGTTTCTGAAATATCTGAAATCACATGTGAATCCATTTTTAAAGGAAGAGAGCGACGTCCAATGGCAAAATAAAAAATACGTTTAATTCGCCAGGGTTTTAAGTCACCAAAATAATGTTGCCAACGTGTGAGCCGTGAATAAAAAATGGCAGATTCGATAAGATGTTTGCCAATCCCATGATCTGGAGAGGCTTCGGGGGTATGTCGGTCAAAAGTAACGACATAATCGGGACGATATTTTCTAAAAATTTTTGCGAGTTCTACGCGTGCATTAAAAGTGTCAAATAAGGCTCGATTTGGTAAATCCAATGTAATTCGATCTACTTTCAAGATTTTAGCTGCCCGCTGTGCTTCTTTAAGGCGGATAGCGGGTGTTTCATTAATCGGTGTAGGTTCGCCATTGGTTAGGTCGATTATAGCAATTTGATATCCAAGCCGTGCTAACTTGGCTAAGGTTCCGCCGCATCCAATTTCCGTATCATCGGGATGCGGAGCTACCGCAACCAAATCATATTTTTTTTCTGTATCCATTTTTTTATGATTCTCCCATGATATCTTTACTTTTAGGGTAGATTT
>WAPZ01000219.1 GCA_015520535.1 Candidatus Heimdallarchaeota archaeon | reverse complement strand
TGTCATTCCTTCTTCTATGCGTAATAGTTCATTGTACTTTGCCAAGCGTTCACTTCGGCACGGAGCACCGGTTTTAATTTGACCCGATGCAATTCCAACCGCTAAATGAGCAATAAAGGGGTCTTCGGTTTCGCCAGATCGGTGAGAAACCATGATTCCCCATTTGGCATCACGTACTAACTTTGCAGCCTCAAAACTTTCAGTAATAGTTCCTATTTGATTAACCTTGAGGAGTAACGCGTTAACCGCCTTTAAATCAATTCCTTTTTGTATCCGTTTCACATTTGTAACGAGTAAATCATCACCCACAATTTGGATTTTGTTGCCAATCTCCTTCGTCAATTGCGCAAAATTCTCGAAATCTTCTTCATCAAACGGGTCTTCAAGGGAAACAATAGGATAAGACTCAACAAGTTGCTTGTAAAAGTCTATAAGCTCACCACCACTCATGTTCCTTCCTTCAAGATGGTAAACGCCCTCTTTATAAAACTCAGAAGCTGCAGAATCTAAGGCAAATCCTAAAACGTCTTGATATCCTAGATTTTCAACAACTGTTACTAAAAGATCTAAAGGTTCATGCGTTGCGGACAATGGTGGCGCAAAGCCTCCTTCATCACCAACATTAATGGCATTTTTCCCATATTTTTTCTTAAGCAAATTTTTTAATTCATGATAAACTTCAACCCCAATTTCCATGGCGCGTCGGAATGATTTTGCCTTGTAGGGAAATACCATAAACTCTTGAATATCAAGATTATTTCCGGCGTGGGCACCACCATTAATTACATTAAAAGATGGGACGGGAAGAAGTACCTTTGGCACGGAAAATAATTCCCCTAAATGTTGATAGAGTGGTATGTTTTTTACTAAGGCACCGGCTTTCGCTATTGCCATTGAAACTGCTAAAATCGCATTAGCACCTAACTTTGATTTATTTTCCGTTCCGTCGAGCTCAATCATTAACATATCAAGTTTTTCTTGCTCCAGTGGGGAATTACCAACAATCTTAGGGGCGATGATTTCATCGATATTCCGTACCGCCTTAGTTACTCCTTTTCCCATTAAGCGAGACTCACCATCACGTAACTCGAGTGCCTCATGTTTTCCCGTGCTGGCACCAGAAGGCACCATCGCACGAACAATTGCACCATTCGATAATTTTAATTCAGCTTCAACTGTTGGATTTCCTCTAGAATCAAAAACTTCTCGCCCATGCACTTTTTCAATCACAATACTCATATGTATCACCATTCTTTTCTTATCTTTTGCGTGGATATACTATAGGAAGTGATTTGGGACGCGTGATAAACATTTCCGGCAGCTCGCCAATCACTTCACCATCAATCTGTACCAATAAATCATCCTCCTCTTCCGGGATGACTTTAATAACAAATCCTTCGAATTCTTTTACCACCGGATGATAAATGTGGCGACCACTATAAATCCATGGTAATATCTTGAATAACTCAAAAACGGAAGCTTCTTTCGCCAGTACAACATGAAATTTTCCATCTGTTACGTGAGCTTTTGGTACAATCCGCATACCCCCACCATAATATTGCCCATTTCCAATTGCAATCAAAAGTATCTTATCTGTAAATTCACTGATTACTTTTTTCTGTGAGTCTAAAATCTGTATAGTGACTCTTTTTGCCTTAAACTTTTTTAATGTCTTTATGATTGCAAGTAAATAGTTTGTCGTTCCTTTTAATCGTTTTGAACTCTCATTAGCTACATGAGTCACTTCGGCATCGAACCCAATAGACGCCACACCCGCAAAATACCGTTTTTTCTCTTCTAAAAAACCAGTATCAACATAAACTATCTTAAAATCATTCAAAATACGTATTGCATCCACGGTTTTCAAGGGTAATCTCAACGTCGTTGGTATATCATTTCCCGTACCGGCTGGAACTATATGAAGCGGAACAATCGATTGACTACGTAAAATTCCATTTATACACTCATTTGTCGTTCCATCACCGCCAAACGCTACAATTATATCGGAATCTGTTGTTGCTTCTTCTGCTAATTTAATTCCGTGACCCACATACTCTGTTTCTTTTATTTCCAACTCTATTTCCGTTTTCAATCGAAAGAATTCTTCCTTTACAGAATTCCATATCCTTTTTGAGGTCCCTCCTTTAGCTGCTGGGTTTAAAATCACAGTAGCCTTCATTCTTTCTTCGTTCCACCTATCATGTCCTTATAATAACTATTTTCCACGTGCACCATCACAACTTTTTAACTTTTCGTGGTTTATTGATAGTTTGGCAATCAGTTAAAGATATAAAAGAACGAACCAAATTTTTAGCTATAAAGAAAATGGTGATAATAAAACCAAGGGAGATACCACCTATGGTCGAAGTATATCATGTTCAAGGAAAAGAATTGAAAAAATTAAGTGGCTCATCATTTAAATTTTTAAATGGTGATGTTTACGTCGTTCGTGACGGCTTAGACGTGTATGTATGGCTTGGCTCAAAAGCCTTTGCCGATGATCGCGCAGTCGGCGCATGGGCAGCAAAAGTCATGGATATTAAGGACAAAGACGTCAATATTCATTCTGAAGTAGAAGGGCATGAATCCGAGAAATTCAAAAGCTTAGTCAATTTTACAGTGGTTGAAGGTGACACACCCGGCTTTTTACGACACATTCCCGAAAAAACTATTGAGTTCAAGATGTTCCACATTCGTGACATCGATTTAACTGATGGATCCTCTTCTGATGACATTGTGACCTCAGAAGTGCCAATGAGCCCTTCCAGTTTAAAAAGCGATGATGTGTTCGTAATTGATGGCTATGATGTCATTTATGTTTGGATCGGAAAAAATAGTCAGGTGGGTGAAAAAGCCGCCGGCAACCGACTTGCTCGAAGCCTTGATGTAGAAAGAAAACGCACACCACTTGTGTATGTTGTTCATGAAGGCGAAGAACCACCCGGCTTTTTTGAATTCATTGAAAAACTAGCACAACAAAAAAAGCAGACAGTAACAAGTGGAACACCAACACGTGAAGAGAAAAAAAGTGGCGGGCTTTTTTCAAAAATAAAACGGATTTTCGGAAAATAAAGAACTATTACCTTTTATTACTTTTTTATAGCGCCGAAAGGATAATATTTAGCAATGTTGCCAAGGGAATGACCCAGAATATCGCCGGAATTAAATTTGCAACTTTAATGTCTTTAATATCCAATAATTTGAGTCCCAAGCCAAAGATTATTATACCGCCAACCACATTCATCATATTTTCAACATATTCCGAAATAAAGGGCTCAATAAATTGCGCAGCTAATGTTATTGGTGCTTGATAAAAAAATACCACAATTGTACTAAAAATAACGCCAATACCAAGACTGGCACCAAAAGCAATGGAAACAAAGCCATCTAAAGAGGATTTTATCAACAACAAGCCAATATCGCCTCGTAAACCATCATTGATGGCACCTAAAATAGCAAGCGGTCCCGTTTCAAAAATAATTGAGGCTGTTACAAAACCTTCAATAAATTTCGCTTTATCCGTTGACGTTTGTGTTTTTTCTTGTAACCATTGCCCTAAAGACTCTAAGCGATCTTCAATCTTTAAAGCCACACCAGTTACACCACCAAGTACAACGGAAAAAATAATTACAATAAAGTCGTGTGCCTCTAAAGAAGCTGTCAACAACGCCATTTGTATGGAAATCATGACGGTAATAAGTCCCAACCCACGAATTGTGATTTCTTTCATTTCCTCTGTATAATAACGTCCAATTACAAGTCCTAAAAGGCTTCCAATGATAATAGCAACACAATTAATAATTGTACCAAGCATATAACTAACCACCCGTTGATTTGCAAAAGAAAAATTCAGGAAAGAAGAGGAAAATGCGCTAATATATAATATTTAGGTCTTTTTTCGATGGATACGCGAACTTGTAGATAATAACGCATCTGTTCTATGAATTTTTTGCTTGATTTCCTCAATAGTAGCTCGAATAAAACGATCATAGTTTTTAGCGAAGGCTTTTCTATATTCTTTTCGGAAATTCGGGTTATTCCACCCTAATTCTTTTCGTAGGTTGCCAACTAATTCATAAATGACAGTGGCACGTTCCACCCATCGTTCAACGACATATCCATCATGACTTAGGAAAAACACATACGGAAGCCGTTGCCCACCATTAGTAAGGGGTAGTAAATCCGGTCGTTCTTCTTTCATTAATATTCGCAGTGCTAATCGATTAGAGTTTTCAACCAAACGCTGGATAATTGAAAGCCCAAACTGAGAATCATCACACCATTCAGCACCAATAGCAAAAATTTTGATTTCATGCTCAATTTTTTGTAAAAATTCACGATCTTTATCTGTAATTTGTGTTTTTCGATAATAAAAACGATATTTACTTTGATAATCGGGCTTACATTTTGCGAGAAATTCATCATAGGTGTGTGCTTCATTGTTAAACAACTCAAGAAAAGGTTCACCTTCTGGTATCATCTAATTCTCCTCAAAAAAACCTTTTTCATCTGAGCAAAAGAAGAAAAGTTAGTTTAAAATGGATTTCTACTTGGCAGATAAAGTTATGACTTTTACTTCCTTAAACGCGTCACTTGGTTGGATTAGCTTAAGTGCAAGATTGCGAATTCGTATTTGTGGGATACTAACTGAAGTTGACGGGTGTGATAAGGAGAAGGTTTTATAAAAAATGAGTGCTTTTCCTTTTTTTCTGGTTAAACCTGGAAGAAAACGAAGATGTTGCGAATAATGAATGGCACGCTCTTGTCGTGATGAAACGCGTGTTTCTAAGTCATATTCAACAAAAAGGTCATAGTGGCGATTTTTTCGCTTCCAAAACGCAAAGCACCGAAACACAAAAGCTTGCTGATGTGTTGCTGGAATTAACTCGAAAAATAAATCCAAATAGGGTGTAGAAATCTTATACTCGCTTGGAGCAATTGCTTTTGGTGGAATTAATTCGATATGCAGTTCTTCCAGCGCTTGCTGATAAATTTCACGATAATCTTGAACACCCGGTATTTCAAAGTCTAAATCATAATAAGGCTCAGAAAAACTCCATGAAGATGCCGATTCTTGAACACGTAAGACACGAAAGCCGGGATGATCATGCGTAATTTTGGTGGGATCAACGACAATGGCTATAGCACGTGGATCCCAAGATTGATACCGCTTTTGCGTATTAATATCAGTGCCGGATAAGAACAAGCCTAATCCTGGATGCGTATGTATCCAGCCTACAATATATTCACCTGCTTCGATACGTTCAAAAGGAACGACTGATAATAATTGCGTGTAATCGGTCACCTCTACATACACAGATGTACCCGCATTTAAGGGCGCAACATCAGTGATTTCGACGTATGCATCATCATGAAAACGACCAATGAGAACACCAATAATTTCCCGCCACGTACTACGTGATTGAGTTGGGTCGGCATACTTCAAGGCAACAACCAGAAACTTCTTATACACATGTGCCGGAAATATAACTTTCATCTTTAATCCCGAATGGTTCCTTATTTTTTAAGACGTGAAACGATTTCTTCTGGGCTTTCTGCATTTTTAAATAGTGATTTCAAGGATGGATTCACAACAACAAGAGAATGACGTGTAAAAATCATCATTTCTTTTGCCGGTATGTCAGGTGCGTCAGAAATCAAAGAATCCAATGTTTGTGCAAGTGTTGTTTGATATTGTGTGTATGCAAGGGAAGTTTTAACAGAAAAATCAATTTCATTCTCTAAAGGCGCCATATCGGTCTTTTGTTCTGTTGATATAAGTGTTACTAACTGGAAACGCAATAATTCGCCTAAAATCACATATAAATCGGATAATTTAAGAGCCGTGTGTTCTGCCAGTTCACTTAAAGAGAGCGGCTCTTTGGCAGCTGCCAATTGTTTTAGGATTTTAAAAATCGTTTCGTTTTTTAATAAGCGATACAAATCTTCTTCCATTGGTAAGACCACTTAATCCATCACATTCTCATGTTAAGCAGAGACAAAAGAGACTTTTAAACTTAATGAAAAATGGAAGATTGAAATGATTAGAACGAATTATGTGGATTTTACTATTGTAGTAGCATGACATGGAGAGATTAGCTAATGAATGCCATCATGAAAGTGTATGAAAGAATATGGGAGGATACATTCCGTCGTACCGTCATTTTAAGTTCACTTTTCACTATTTGGATCCTTCTAGTCGAATCGTATTTTATTTTCTTTCCAATTGAAGAAACCAAAGTTTGGGGCAGTTTTTTGCCCTTTAAATTCACGGTCCTTGGGAAAGAATACATTGCTGGATTAGTGGTTCTTCATACCATTCTGCTTACCGCACTTTACTTCTTCGTAATACTTCTTACTGGCAATCTAATGGACTTTTTCGATCGACGAATGCGCTTGTCACATCTGTTTATCATCGCTGCAATTATCATAATTACTGTCTTTTTCGTGTATGGACTTGTGACAACCTTAACGACTATGTTTGGTATTGCTGCTGTTACATATCTGCTTTATTACATTGAAACAAAAAAACTGGTGACATCCCGCTAAAGTGCTAAATGAATGAAAATACCATTTATTTTAGTCTTCATCATGTTATACTTCTTCTTTTTTAAATTTATACCAAAATACAGTATTATTATAAAACGAAAAATTGTATGAAGCGTTTTTCGCAGCAAAAAAGGCGAATATCCCAACATGCTGCGCAGACACGCGTTCAAAAAGAAGAGAATGAAAAAAAGATCCCTTTTACATTTTTTATGTCTCTTTAGCCGCGCTTCACTAAGAAATGAGGAATGAAATTTAAATGATTTTTCGGGATCGCGGTGAGACAAACGTTGATAATGGATACATTTCTTCAAAATTAGTGGGCAAGGCGCCACGTTCACGCAGAATTTCTCTTGTAAGAAGCCAGAAAATTAATGCCAAACTTTTTCTTCCACGATTATTGCATGGTATTGCCAAGTCCACATGTCTAATAGAACTGTCGGTGTCGACAAGCGCAACGATTGGAATACCACGTGCGGCAGCTTCAGATAATGCCTGACGATCAATATAGGTGTCGACTAAAAGCACCACTTTCGGTTCTAAGAATTCTTCTTTACCCTTCAAGCTAGGATTTGTGAAAATTCCGGGGATAAATCTTCCGGTAATGGCACGAGCACCAAGAATCTGGCTAAATCGCTGAACTGGACGAATACCATAAATTCGTGCACACACGACAGCGATTTCAGATGGTTCGAAGCGTGACAAAAATTTGGCGGCAACTTTAATGCGATCATCAACTTTTCTGACATCTAATACAAACAAGCCATCATTTCGCACGCGATACACAAATTTTGCGATGGGTTTCATCTTGCTAGGTGTTCCTATATGAACACCAGCCTTTAAATATTCGTCCATGGGAACTAGTAATTCGGTAGTAGTCGGTGCCGCTGAGGGTGTTGTATTATTTTGCGTTGTCGATTCTGTACTCATACTTTAATCCTTCCTCTTCTCTTTTCACGTTTTTCTCTAATAAGTCCGCTATTCCATTTCTTAATTAACATGAACGGTTTATATTATAATTGCCGTGTATCCTACCACATATATTAATGATACATGAAGGAAATGGTCTTCTTCTACTTTAGATGAATAAATATGCTCAACAATCTGCATAACTCACTAACTACACTTGAATTTATGCGATAATTAAATTTAATGCCACAATCAAATTTCCTTATCAGATGAAAAAAGAGTTACATGGGAGTTTAAAGGTAAATAAATTTAATAACGGTTTTATCTTTTTTACTAGCCCATTCTGCACGCTTGGTTTTCACTAATAATTCCATGATCTTTTTTAAATCAATTCTTGGTAGGTTACTCCACGGTTCATTAGCTTGAACCAAATCTAAAAGCGTAACTACTTCATGACCCCAAGAATAAGCCCATTCATAGATATCATCAGAAAACTCTTCCAATGTCTTCCAATACACGCGTAGTCTATCTTTTCGTGATGACAACCATACTGCATAACCGTTTTCAACTAAATATTCCCCAATTAATTGAAGATCGTCTAGTGAAAGCTTTTTCTTAATGATTGGATTATTAAAGGGAAATTCCTCTTGGAGATCCAACAGACGAACAATATGGTGATTGGTGACTTCAGCCCATTTAAGAAGAAAATCCGCCCATTCTTTAATCCATGCGGCTAATAACTCCTTTTGTTTGGGAGACGGCGATACCCATCGGTGTGGTTTTTCAATCCATTTTGGCAGAATTTTTTTTACTGCCGGTGAGATTAAAGATTGCGATGTACGCGGCTGAGAAACAGCTTGGGAAGTGACACGCTCTAACGGTTGTTGAGAAAGAGAAATGCTCGTTGCTTTACGTGGAAGACTTTTTTCCGTCTCTATTGAACTTGTTGCTTGTTGGACATTTAGTACTTCATCAGTTGGCGTTTCTTCTTCAATCAGATGGTCAACCTGATCAACGATAACATTCTCATTCTCTAGTGTAGATGGAGATGCCGAATCTTTTTCTTTTTTCTTAGCATCTGACGTTTTTTTTCTCTGTAATGGAGCTTCACTCACGTTCTAATTCCTCCGTTATTAAGAAATGTTAGCCACCAAACTGCTGGTTCCATTCTTCATATCTTGTTATTTCATCGGGACTAACAGAAGGCTTAATTTTTTTAATTGCCATAAGAAAGTCATTCATATTTGGATTTCGAGGCTTTGAGTTGGGATCTTCAAGTAATCCCGACGCATCTAACTCACGAATTGGCCGCATCAAAGCTTCTCGACAAACTAATGAAATGTCAGCACCGGAATAGCCGACGGTATACTTTGCCAACAAATCAAAGTCCACATCGGGATCTAATTCAATTCCACGGGTATGTATCTGAAAAATCACTTTTCGTGACTCTTCGGTCGGAAGGGGAATATAAATACGCCGTTCAAAACGTCGTCGCATGGCGACATCAATATCCCACGGTGTATTCGTTGCACCAATGGTGATTACGTCACCATCGCCGCTTAAGCCTTGAATTGCTTGAAGAAGCTGATTTTTCACTCGTCGAACCGAATCATGCTCACCCGATTGCCCTCTTGCACCTAACAATGCATCAACTTCATCAAAAAATATAATTGACGGCGCTTTTTCACGCGCAACTTTATATAATGTATCTACCAGTTTTTCCGATTCTCCCAACCACTTTGAAATTAAATTAGCTGCCGAAACGGAAAAAAAAGTGGCGTCTGCCTCGTTCGCTACCGCTTTTGCCAGTAACGTTTTACCCGTCCCGGGAGGACCAAAGAGTAAAATCCCACGCCAAGCCTTTCGGGCACCAGTAAATAGATCTTTTCTTTTCATAGGAAGGATGACCGCCTCTCTTAAGGCGCGTTTTGCCTCTTCTAAATTAGCAATGTCATCCCACCCAATGTTCGGCTTTTCAGCTATAATAATCGATTCTATAGCCTTTTCTAACTCAGATTTTTCCTTATCCTCCTCAGAAACCGATGAGCTGCCCCGATGCATATGAGTTGCTGAAGAAGAGCTTGACGAAATCTGTACGTCGCCACGTAACTCTCGTACACGATAAATGTATTCCATAGCCCTTTGGTAATAGAGATTTTTAAGTGATACATTTTCCGTAAAATTAATTAATTTTTGAAGAATTTCAGCAGCTTTTAAATAATATACCTCGGCTTCTCGATATCTTTTTTGCCGATCTAACTCGTACGCCTTTTTGGCATATTCTTTCGCTGATTCGAATAATCGTGACGACATGGGATTTCGCACCATTTTTTTCATCTGTTTTTACAAAAAGAACATCAGTAAAAAAAATATAAAGTCAAAAAGGACTAAACAACGGTGAATACAGCTTTATTTATTCCTTTGACTTACCTTTTAATCGCTCAAGTTCTTTTTTGATTTCTTCTGACCTAATATCCGGTGTTGGCAACCCCATATCAGCCTCTACAGCTTTTGCGGTAGCTAACTCACCAATGATTTTATCGACTTCTTCCTCTTCGACTTCACCGCCAAAACTCATCATTTCAAAGCTTTCATCAATCGACTCGGTTGTCATATCGAGTTTCTCAGTTTCATATTCCATTTGATTTAACAATCCTTCCACTTGTGGAAGCTTTAACTGCTTATTCATCTGATGTAGCGCTTTTACTAAGCCTTTAAGATCACGACCAATAGTTTGCGTTGTATGGGCTTGCTCTAACTTGAACACCACTGTATGAATACGACTTTTCATTTGATGCAAACCATGAACCATACGACGATTCCTCACAATATCACGAGCATATAAACGTGCGGTCTGCATGTCACCCTTTTCAACCGCACGCTCAATCTCTTTTCGAAGCTTTGCCTCCTCTTTTTCCAATTTACGCTGCTGTCGCTCCATACGACGCTCAATCATCCGTAAGCGGATAATCCAACGACGCGTTTGATTGGGGCTGCTGCCGCCGCCTTTAAGCCACGTTGAAAACTTATCAAATACCATCCGTTTAACACCACCATGATTACTTTAACTTTATTCTATTTTACTGATTACACGTCAATTTTGTCTTGATTTGGAAAACAACTTGATAAATAAAAAGTTGAAAATTGAGCACTCATAAATCGCTCGCCAAACGCTTTAGATTTTCAATTTCTTCCAAGCGCTTCTTTTTCTTCTCCTCGTCTTTTTTCTTTGTCGATTCTACCGAAACGGAAGATTCTGCAACATCAACGGGAGTCGCTACTGATGGTGTTTCCGTTGAACTGGGTACAGTAACTTCCCGTGTTGCAGCGGATTCCGCTTCCATTTCAGCTTCTAATGCCGCTAATTGTTGGTCAATGCTTTCTAAATCATCACTATCCATACCAATTTCTGTCAATGACGTATCGGACAAAATTTCATTCATCGCTTCAGCTTGTTCAATAGACTCTTCCAAACTCATCATAGTCTCTTCTACTACTTCAGGTGCCGCCTCGCTAATATTTGCTTGTATTACTTTATCTGCTTGTTGCAGAACCTTGGTTAATTGAACATTATCTTGTGTCGTCTGAATAGTAAAAATAATTTTTTCTAAGTTTGCAATTCGTTGACTTATCATTTGAGATTGCTTCATATACATTTGACTATTTTTTAAGGACTGGGCAGCCATCGCCTTATTTTTCGTACGTAGAAATTGTTTCGCACGCTCTCGCTCCAACTGCGCCATTTTATCATATTGTCGAGCCTTTATTTGCAATGTATTAACTTGTTTTCTTAACTGCGCAATAGTTTCCGTTGACTGTGACGGTTTTTTTCCTTTAACAAACTTTCTTAAACCTTTAAACGGCATGTTTATCACCTATTAATGAATCTTAACCATTTGGGACAGTTCAGCTTCTCTTATCTCTTCCCGCAACTCTCCGTCTCAACTTTACTCCTTTGATCATAAGACACTTTTTCAATTTCTCAATCATACTACCAATACTCATTCTTACTAGGCTTTTCCGAAATTCTGTGGGAATTTCGGAGATGGCGGTTTAGGCATGTGCCCGTGTGTTTAATGAAAGGCTTTCTGGTCGGAAGCCTTTCCACACGGACACGCGCCACGGGTAGCCCAGCCCACTATCCCCATTCTGGCGCAGGT
>WAPZ01000218.1 GCA_015520535.1 Candidatus Heimdallarchaeota archaeon | reverse complement strand
TCAGCAATACCGTGTTTCTTCATCCATCGGCGTATCTTTGGTTCACGTTTCGCTGCAAATTTATTACCGCTAATATAGTGACAATCTTGCGGACGGCATCCAGTTAATAATACCGCACCCGCACCGCGTTCAAAGGCATGATAGACAAATTCTGGATCTACACGTCCCGAACACATGGTTCTGACAACACGAACGTTCGGTGGATATTGAATTCTACTGGTTCCAGCTAAATCCGCACCCGCATAAGAACACCAGTTACACGCAAAGGCAAGAATTTTTTCCTCGGGATGTTCTTTTAGTGCTAGATCTATTTGTCTTAGAATCATGGTATCGGTGAAATTCGTCATAATAATGGCATCTTTGGGACAATCGGCGGCACATGTTCCACAACCTTTGCACAGAGCCGGTGTGACGACAGCGGGAATTTTACGTTTGGTATCGACGTAAATAGCATTGTATGGACATCTTGTAGCACAAATGCCGCATGCAATACATTTAGTGGCATCGACGTATGCATATAACGGCTCGACACGAACATGTCCTTGTTTTAATAATCGAGCTGCTCGACCTGCGGCAGCACTTGCTTGAGTCACAGTTTCTCTAATATCTTTAGGTGCCTCAGCACCGCCAGCTATAAAGACACCATCGGTTGGTGTATCGACTGGCTTTAATTTCGGATGTGCTTCTAAATAATAGCCGTCTACTGTCTGTGGCAATGGTATGGGGATATGTTCTTTTGGTCCTTCCGCTCCAATCGAAAGCACTACCAGATCGTATTCCTCATAAAGCAGTGATCCAATTCTTGTATCCTCAACTACAACATATAAGTTGTGGTTTTTTGGGTCTTCTTGTATTTCTGCAGGCCTACCTCTTATATAACGAATTCCTTCCTCTCGGGAACGCCGATAAAGTTCTTCAAAGCCTTTTCCAAACGCTCTAATGTCAATGAAGAAAATTGAGGTTTCGATGTCTGGCCAATGTTCTTTTATAAGTAAGGCATCTTTAATACTTTCCATACAACAGAAATTTGAGCAATATGGGTTGTATTTTTCATTACGTGATCCCACACAATTGATAAAAGCTACTTTTTTTGGTCTTTTCAAGTCACTAGGTCGAAGAAGTTGTCCACCGGTCGGTCCTGCGGCGTTGATTAGCCGTTCAAATTCGAATGTGGTAATAACATTTGGATAGCGTCCCCAACCGTATTCTGGGATTTTTGAGGCGTCAAATAATCGAAAGCCAGTAGCTACTATTATGGCGCCGACTTTATAATGATAATAGCGTTCTGTATCTTCATAGTTAATGGCATTTTTGTCACATTTTTCGGCACATTTTCCACATATTAGTGGGGAAAGCCCTAAACAATGGTCAGGATCAATTATATAGCTTGCGGGAACAGCTTGTGGGTAGGGAATGTAAATCGCTTTACGCCATCCTAAATTTGCCGAATATTCATCAACCACATCTACTGGACAAGCCTCTACACATTCCCCACATGCAGTACAAGCGTCTTCATCAACATAACGTGGTTTTTTTCTAATAGTTACTTCAAAATTGCCGACGTACCCCGAAATATCGACTACTTCGGCATTTGAAATTAATCGAATGTTTTTGTGTCCACCAACTTCAGACATTTTTGGACCAAGAATACAAATAGAACAATCCATGGTTGGGAAGGTTTTATCGATTAATGCCATGATTCCGCCAATTGTTGGTTGTTTTTCGACTAAAACAACTTCATAACCTTCGTCAGCTAGATCTAATGCGGCTTGAATGCCAGCAACCCCTCCGCCTATTACTAACACGCGCTGTTCGA
This sequence comes from Candidatus Heimdallarchaeota archaeon, assembly GCA_015520535.1. Taxonomy (GTDB): domain Archaea; phylum Asgardarchaeota; class Heimdallarchaeia; order Hodarchaeales; family S146-22; genus S146-22. The sequence goes on along the minus strand of WAPZ01000218.1, from coordinate 2,868 downwards.
CCGGAACTACAATTTCTTCCACGGGTTGTAACAGTTCAGCTTTTGCTACCGCCATTTCGACAAGTTCTTTGGCTTTTTTCGTTGCGTCTTCAGGTTCATAGAGATGTACCCAACTGCATTGTTCCCGAATATTAGCGACTTCAACTAGAGATGGGTTTTTACCGACTCTTCTTAACAAATTTTGCCATGTCGGACCGTGAAGCCGCGGTGAGCAAGCCGCGACAACAATTTTTTCCAGATTTTGCTCTTTAATTGCATTCTCAATTTCTAATTGTCCCGGATCAGAGCATGTATAGGTGTTTACCTTTACAAACTTTACGTTCGGCAATTTTTTAATTTCTTCGGCAATTTTGTCAACATCGACTACGGCACCAATATTTTTACCACATTTACAGAGAAATACGCCAATATTTTTCTCGTTTTCAAAATTTGAGTTGTTATTTGCTTCTGTTGCCATATTACATCCCCAATATTTTCATTTTTGTGGCGATTCACCCTTCTTTTTGCCTTTAGCTTTTTCTCGGAGCGAATAAAGGAGTTCCGTGTATTCTTGTCGGTTAGTATCATGAACAAATTCACCACAGATCACTTTTTTCTCGTGATAATCGAAAGTAGCTTCGTGTGGTGGGACATCCGTACGGATTTCAATCATTTCTTCAATCCAGCGAATCATTCGGATGGCATCGCCGAGTTTGTTAAATTTGCCGTATTGTGTGAAACATGGTGCCAGAATCTCTATAAAACTAAAGCCTTTGTGTTCAATAGCCTTTTTAAAACTACGTCGCATTCGTAAGGTATCATACCCCGGCCAACGTGCCACATATGTAGCTCCGGCGAAGGCTACTAATTTTACCAGATTAAATGGCGGATCAATGTTTCCATATGGTGTTGTTTGTGTAAAATCACCCACTTGTGTAGTGGGGGCGACTTGTCCGCCTGTCATCCCAAATACATTATTGTTTATGCAAATCACCGTAATATTAATATTCCTTCGGGCCGCATGAATTAGATGATTACCGCCAATAGAGGATAAATCTCCATCTCCAGAAAGAACAAACACTTTTAGTTCTGGTTTTACAGCTTTAAGACCAATGGCAAAGGGAATTGCCCTTCCGTGCGTGGTATGAAAGGCTGGAGCTTTAAAACAGCCACTGGATCGTCCAGTACATCCAATACCAGAAACGATGGCATAGTCTTTTGGTTTTAATCCCATTTCTTTTAGAACACTGGCTAAAGAGGTTATAACCGTTCCAATTAGGCAGCCGGGGCAGAATATAAATCGATGTAGATTAAGGCGGTCATGAAGTGGATGTCTTTCAATTGTTTCTTGCTTTTGAACAGAAGTAATTGTAGTTTTTTTCATCCTTTAACCTCCTTTTTTATCTTTTCATATACTTCTTGTGGTGTTATCGGCTTACTACGAGCTGCCATAAGCGAATCTACCTCAAATAAGTGCCGAAAACGCTCAACTTCTCTTACCATCTTTCCATAATTCATTTCTGAAACTACTACCTTTTTTACACCTCTTTCACCCTGCATTTCCATAACTTCGTCGGGGAAGGGCCATAGTGTTCTTAGTTGGACTAAGCCGACTTTGAGTCCTTTACTCCTTGCCTTTTGGACAGCTTCAAGAACGCCACGCATATTGATACCGTAGGACACGAACACAAGCTCCGCATCCTCGGTGTAATATTCTTTCCAATCATTAATCTCCTTACGGGCACGTAAGATCTTTTCATTTAAGCGTCGAACTAATCGTTCTGAATCTTCGGGATCCATTCGCGGATTTCCATATTCATCATGGGTTAATCCAGTAACATAAAAACTATAATCGGTCCCTGCAGTGGCCATTGGTGGCACTAAATCGTCATCAATTACTTTAAATGGGGCATATTCATCAGGGGGCACTTGTGGCTTTTTACGATTAACTATCTCAAAGTTCTGGTGAAATTCAACCGGCTCTAACATTTGCCCCAAGATACCGTCTAAGGCAACAATTACCGGTGTTCGATACTTTTCCGCAAAATTAAAGGCTTTTATTGTTAAATCATATGCTTCTTGAACTGTTGCCGGGGCTACCGCAATAATTTCATAATCACCGTGCGATGCATAACGGATTTGCATCACATCAGATTGGGACGGTTTAGTTGGTTGTCCAGTGCTTGGACCGCCACGCATAACCGTGGCAATTACAACAGGGGCTTCCATCATCACGGCTAAACCAATATTCTCTGCCATTAATGAAAAACCGGGTCCAGATGTTGCTGTCATTACCTTGGCACCAGCATATGAGGCACCAATGCATGCGACGATAGAAGCAATTTCATCTTCCATTTGAATAAATACACCATCCACCATCGGCAGCCTTTTAGCCATATGTGCGGCAATTTCAGATGAAGGGGTGATCGGATAACCCGCATAAAAACGACAACCCGCAGCAATCGCTCCTTCGGCACATGCTATATTTCCCATGGTTAAAATCTTTTTAACTGGCCGTGATTTTTTTTCTAGTACTTGCATTCTCCATCCATCCTAACTTTTTCATTCCACTGGCTCTTTATGAACAAATATAGCTGCGGTGGGACAAATACGTTCACAGCTTTGACAGCCAACGCAATTTTCTAGGTGACTGGCTTCGGTGTAATGTAACATTCTTGTATTGGTATTATGACTGACCGATAGAACATTCTCCGGGCAAAATTCGATACATAACTGACAGCCATCACATAGTTCCGTGTCTATCACAATAATATATTTATATTTCTCCTTCGGCGGTTTTAAGATGGGTTTACGTAATGTCGCATACATACTTTTTCCATCCCTTTTGTTTCGCTTTTTAATATATTAGAAATTTAGTGAGTGTATGTT
>WAPZ01000217.1 GCA_015520535.1 Candidatus Heimdallarchaeota archaeon | reverse complement strand
GGGATTTCTATATGTATCCTGAAATTTTTTAGCTAAATAAATCTTGTAGTTTTTTTCATTCTTATTGGCTAAAGATTCCAGCTTTTCCTTAAGTGCTCCAGTGATCCGTTCATATTCATCAATTAATCCGGTTTCTCCAACGGAAAACCATTTCAGAATGTCCAGGCGTTCACGATCAATCTGTAGTTCTAAGTGTAAATCAATATATTCCTTTAATTTTTGATAAAAAACCGGAAATGTTTTTTTTCCGTTTTTCCGACACATCTGTTTTAAGTGATCCAATTCAGATTCTAATTGTTGAATTTTTTGATTCCCGATGGCGATCTTCTGCTGCAAATCATTAATAAAATTTTCACACAGTAAGTCTAACCGATAGAAAAATTCTTTAGAAAATATCAATCCATAAATTAACATCATGGATTCAAATTGAATTTTTAATGAAGTCTCAATCCTTTTCTTAATTTCATCCCGCGAAAACGGAGAGCTTAAACCCTCAAAATCATTTTTAACGGAATTCACAAGTGACGCAGCTAAATCAAATGCTTGTTGTTGAAAATATTCCAGACGATTAATATCGGATATTTTGTTAGTATCATGTTTATCCTTCTTTTTTCTGAAATCCTGGTCGGTAAATGGAAACAATGGGTATATCTGTTCTTCAACATAAGCTTTCAGATTGGATTCGTCCGAAGGTAAGTCTGATAATCCAAGCGGTTGAAGAATTATTTTATTAAATGCTTCCTCCATCATTTTTTGTTGGTCGGACTTATCGCTGATTTCTTCATTCATACTTTTACCCAACAAACCATATTTAAACAATTCAAATTCCAGTCGAGATCGAATGTAAGTTGGCAAAAAATCTGAAAAAGCATTGCGCAAGGCACGGTACCCCATACCAATGAAGGCTTTCCAACCCCCGTTTCGTTGCTTAATAGTATCAAGAATTTGATTATCAAAATCAGAAAGCATAGTTTCTTGAACTGCACCCAGATGGATGTAATAAATCATCTCCGCTACACTTTCATACAGCTCTTCCAGACTCATGTGGAATTCATTTTCGGTAAGGACATCACAAAGAATACCATATTGAAATATCGGCCAGGGCTTTTTGGGATCACCGGGATCCGGTACCGCACTAAAATGTCGGAAATTACTTTCCTGAACTTCTTCTTTTCCCCAACGATCCTCCAGGAACATTTCAATTTCTTTAAATAAAGCATACGCGTTTGGCATATATTTTTGACGCTGAATGCTTTGATCAAACAACTCCACAAAACCATTCGGCATAAAAAGCACAACGCGTAAATACGGATCCCCTAAATTGGTATACCTTTCTCGAAATTCACGATCGAATATATATAAAAAATCCAGCAATGCGGAACTGCCGGTTCCACCACAGCTTCCGCTGAATACCCAAAATTGGGGCCGGGCTTTTTCAAGTTCAGCTCGAGTTTTTATTTCCCGGATAATATTTAAGGCTCTGTTGATTTTCGGCCGTATAATTCTGTAATTAGACCATATAGCAGTACGTCCCTCCACGCGAATTCCCCCTGCACCGTGTACTAAGGGCTGGTCTCTCAGCGCATTCGCTGCTTTCGGGTCCATCCATTCCAGAAGACGGTTTTGTTGAGCATTTTTTTGGTTTGCATTTTTACATAGCCAATAGGATTGGAATGGATTGGTGTCCCCCAAACGGACAATTTCTACATCTTCTATTAAATCCTTATTTCCCAATGATGAGCGATAGTTGTTATTTAAGCGGTTGATATCACCATTATCGGTATCCAGAAAAAGGAAAGCAAAATCTTCTTCAATAGCCTGGGGGTTGTTATGATACAGACGGGTTAGTATTTTATATTTAATACGAGCAACACTTTTCACCCCTGATCCACCCAAACCAATAAAAATACCTTTGTTCATGTTTCCCTCCATAATATCATAATTACTGCCAAATAATTTTATAATTTTTATTTAAATGGCTTATTTCAATGGTACAACCACGATCTAAATAAATACTTTCTTCCTGAGAAACGATTGTTGGGTCAGATTTACCGGGATTCCTTACCCTTGCAGAAATACCGCTTTTTAATTTTCCATAAACTCCGGCTTTCTTCAAGAAAAAACAGGGACAGTTTTTTCTAATCTGCATTTCCCAGCACCAATCTACATTGGGCAATTCTATTAAATACCCTTGAAAAGAATTGTCCACTTTTCCAATTTGAATTCCTTTCTCATCCAAAATTGTTTTATTTATTGGCAAGCCATTGGGAATAAAAACAGTAATACGCCCATTTATTCTTACTGGACGAATACAACTCCATATTACACAACCGATAATAAAGATAAAAAAACTTAAAATAAAAACCGACACCCATAAAGGGATGATCTCACACTTTAAATTACCTGTAATAACGGTATTAACAGATAAATCCCGGTTATCTATTAAATTTAACCTTCTTAATTCCTGAGGGTACCGGAAACGCTGTTTTAGCTGAACTTGAATTGGTAACTTCTGAAAAATGTACTGCGGGAAAAACGGTTTTTTCTCACAGCGACCATAAGCAAGAACTATTTCCTTTTCCTTTTTCTTCAATGGAGTAAAATGTTTCACTATTTGCCATTGAATGGCCTCTTTTTCTGCCACCCTATCTAACACGACGGATTGAACTATGATCGATTCAGTTAAATAATCTTCTTTCTGGTTAATTTTCAAAACAATTGTTTTGTTCTTTGAAAGGGTGGGGATTACTTCCGGTTTGGATTTTTTAATCTTTTTTTGTACCAAATACCGCAAACGATCTCGCAATATCTCAGCACGTCTGCGTTGAAACCATTGGCGTAGGGTAGTACGATTTAAGCGAATTTCATTCATATTCCGAAAAACATTTCTGACCAGATGAAGGTCCTTTCCAACACGCCGACTTAGAGGGAGAAGTAAGGCAAATGATTCAATTGTGCGCCCTAATTGCTCATTTTCAAAACGAATGCGAAGGTTTTCCCAAACAGTATTGTCAGATCGTTGATAGGGACTGTTTTTTGCCAAAACGTGCCAGAAATCCGTAAATATAAACACGAATTTTAAATCATTTCCCCCGGGTCGATTCAGCTCTTTTAGAATTTTATTCAACATATATCCCAGGTCTGTCCTATTGTCTGTAGGCTGAGTTCTACGAAGCGTGGCAATGATTTCGGAACGCACGTCGGGTGTAATCAATGTTGGAGGATATGGCAGCCTAGCCGTTTCTCCGAAAAAAATAATGGAAAGATAATCACTGTCCGGAATTGCAGAAACAAATATTTCTAATCCATGTTGTATGTCCGACCAAAAAGGTTCCATAGAACGGGAAACATCCACAGCTATAACAAAATCCGCATGAGTTTGTGAGAGCTTATCCCCGAACAGCCTCATCAGATTAGGGAAATCCCGTTCCAGTAATTGAATTTCATCGGGTTGTCCATAAAGAACGGTCAGCTGTAGGTACAAAATCAAAAATAGAGAAAAGAAGGAAATG
>WAPZ01000216.1 GCA_015520535.1 Candidatus Heimdallarchaeota archaeon | reverse complement strand
ATTTTTTTGTATTGTCGCTCATTTAAAATCTCCCAAAATCTCAAAAACAAATTAGCATTAAAAAAGTATAAGCATATAAATACTAATTTATTGTTTTATCAATCTCTTGAACTAAATAAAATAGCTCATCAAGCCTTAACCTCATATCACTGTTATCGGATGTGTATGCTGATATAGTTAAACCATACAACTCGCTTTGTAATACTGGTATATTGTTTGTTATTTTTGCAACCACTCTTCCATCAATAAAAAACTTTGCTTCTTTATCATTATACATTATCTCAAACCAATGCCATTTCAAATGATCAGATACACCCGTATCAACAGAAGTTACAACGCCAGCCTTTGATACTTTAGCAAACCAATTTGTTTGAGAATTATTTACCGTATTATCCATCTCAAACCAAAAACCGTCTGTAATTGTTGCAGACGGAGAACTTGCATCACCAAGACCTATCCTAACAAGATCACTATCCGGCACACTTGCAACCATTGCTCTTACAGATAGAACTTGATTAACTTTAATATTCCCCAAAGCCTCATATTGTGTTCTCACGAGACATCCACCACCAGGTGTCGTTCCTGTTATCAACAAGAGTACACCAATTGCATTTTGATCAATATAAGACCAGACCGAAAACAGGCCGCCAGAATAGGATATGCCTCTCAAACCGTATCCTATTTGACCATCGGCAGATTGGCCATATATAAATGGCTCATGTATCAATATTTGGTATCTCGGATTAAAAACATCAATACTTTTTGAAGAACTATAAGGAATGTTCTTTGAAAAACTTCCAAATGACTTAAAAATGCTTTGTGCTTTTGCGTTACAGAAAATGTTTAAAGCAGCAGCCAGGATAACAACAACCTTAATCATAATAGTATCTCCATGCTTGTTATGTTACCATTGGCTTGGATATACAGGAATATAACCTATTAAAGATCCAGATTTATTATATATTGGCAAAGCGTAAGCTGTCGCCCCACTTGGTGTATTTGTATTCGCTATTGCGACAACCCTCAAAGAATCTGTTTGCAACGATGTTCCAGTATAAGCATTTCCCATAGTTATAAAACCATTTTGAGAAACTAATAAACCGGAACTATTTGCATATATAACAGCATTTGTTGCAGATGGCCCCTCTTTTAGTATTATCCTCCCATCACTTCTTATTCTCAGAGATTTATAAGAAATATCGTCTGGCTTTAAGTATAAATAATCACCTGCCAACGCACTGTCTATTTGCGTAAACTTTAAAATCTTAAAATCTGCTGTATCATTAAATGTAAATCTGGAATTATTTGTAAAACTCCATTGCGAAAACAGTTCTCCACCAGTTATAAATGAATTACCAATCATTGTTACCATTTGGTTGTCGTTCAATATAGACCCAAAAAGACTATCAGACTCTGTTTGTCCAGAACTGTTAAATGAATTTGCTATAAAACTAACTCCTATAGAATTGGATATATCAAAAGCCGGATGATTTAAAATTGCAGCAAAATCATTTTGAAAGAAAGACACATTGGATGCCTTTACTATTTTTACAATTGGGCCGGAGTCTGGACTCCACGCAAATCTGCATTGCAATATACTCAAGTTCTCAAGGCTATCAGCATAAATAAATGGTGAAGTTGGATTGTAAGTTGCTCTACTTGTTGAATCTCCCCATCCATGAAACTTGCTCTGTATAATATAAAAACCATGATCCAAGCCACCACCATTCTCGCCAAGGATACTTAAATGCCCTCCTCTGCCATTCTCAAAAGTAACATCAATTATCCTCACGTTATTGGCATTATCGCCAATACCACTTGTTATGGTTAACGCTGACTTTGTAAAATCCCCATCTTTTCCACATCTATCAAATCTTCCACTTCTTATTGTTATATCCCAAGGCTGAACAAGCCTTACAGCGGCACCGGTTACATCTTCAAAATTAAATTTCTCTATAATAGATTTTCCAAAATAAGAAGCATATATATATGGACTTGTAAATGATGACGATCCAGTGAATTTTATTCCAGATATAATTATATTCTCAACTCTATCCGTTTTGCTTGTTCCATACAATGCAAAAACTGTATCATCAACAACCCTATTAAACAATGTGTTAGATTTATTCCCGATTATTATAATACTATCACTATTTGATGGTATCGTTATCGTTGAATTTATTGTATAATTCCAACTACCGAGAAGCACCTTGCCTTTATTTGTAATAGAATTAATCGCATACTGCAATGACAAAGAATTTAATCCACCAAACCACTCTGGCCTTATATAATCAACACTTCCCACTCCAAATTTTAACGAATCAAGATTACCTTTAAATGCCTGCGATAAGCCAGCATAAAATTTACCATTTATAGTAAGCTGCTTATCTAAATACAAAAATCCAGCATCAGTAACAAATATTGATATATTTGATGGAATAATATATCGTGAAGATTGCGTAACAGCTTGACTATCAACAATAGTAATTGCGCCTTGGTTGGATCCTATTGCAGAAATAGCGGTGTGAATGTCTGGATAGTCGTATCCAATTATATAACTCTCTTTAAACTGTCTTTGTATTGCACTATTAAGTGGGCCAAAAAAGTTATTTATAAAAGTGTCCCATGTAATATTCGTCTGCCCACGACGCAAACCAGATAACTGCTCATTCGTTTTGTTCTTGTACTGAGCATGATTTTGCGCATAGACAATACTTGGAATAAAAAACAAAAACAATATTATTACTCGTCTCACTTTAGTGCCTCCACATCGTTAACGTCTATTTTTAGAATCTCGACTGCCGAATCCCCATCAATCGCATAAACTCTGTCTATAGATGACACATTATAAGGCAACTCAATCTCTCCGCTGTCACCAGAATTAAGATCAATGATGTCATCAATATAAGGCGTTCCATCGAAAAGCTCAGATATTAGCGCAGAGAATATCTGCAACTTTAGTTTTGGATTTAATACATCACCAAAATCTTGACCAGCAAGACCAGCATAAATCTCAGCCATGTCGATGACTTCTTTTATTGTCATTTTTTATCACCAAAATTTAACGCAATTGGATTAATAATTGGTAAATCTTTATCCGTCTCAGTTCTTGATGCCTGACCAACACTCGCCTCAACTGGCTGTGAACGACGAATGTTATTCATGATTAAAAACTTCTCAACCGCCTCTTGCGCAAATATCTTGTATTGCTCCAAATCTGAACTTGCTGCATAACAATACTTTTGCGCTAAATCAAGCGTAATATTTATAAACTTATCAGAAAGCTCGAATTGATCTGTTTGATAGCCAGACGGCGTTGTTGTTACCATCTCTTTTGGGTCACGAATGTAATAAACGTCACAAAGCACTGGATAATCGCCATAATCAACCTCAACATATATTTTATTAGCATTTATATAGCAAACAGGATATTTTGAATTTCCATGAAGCCACATATTTTGGCTTCTGCCAATTGCTGTTATATCACGAATAACCGCCCAATAGGCATCTTGTTCGGATACTGGCTTAACATAAATATTGATCAATGTATTGAACCTGTTTGAAAACGAATTTATATCAATCCCGCTTGATGGTATAGATATATTTGGATCAACTGTATTAAGTTCTTTTAGCAAACTATACGCTCTTGATCTTGATTTTGAATCCCCAGCAGACAATGAAAGCGTATAAAAGACAATGTCTCGAACTGCTGAATTAATCGCCTCAAGTTTTATGCCAGACAATGCCGTAAACTTCTCACCAGAAGCATCACGCAACCTGCGTGCAAGCATCGACTCGACTTCTGAAACAGTATATGGCATATCTCAAACCAAAACAATTAAACAAAAATAGCCCTGCCGGACAAGACATGGGGCATGAAGCTGAGGCATAAGCGGAGATGCAGATGCAGCATGGCAAATGTCCAACAGGGCTATTTATATCAGTTATTTGTTATCTTACATTGTCAACATTTACATAAGCAATCCCTATCCCAAGCAACCTCAGTTTGTCAGCGTCGTTCAAGTCGTCAATCGTTGTTGCTTCAAGTCGCAAATGAAGCAAATCAAATGCCGATGAGTCTGGATTGATCCATCCCCAATCGGTTGAAAACGGAATATCAACCGGAACATCCGACGCAACCAAGCCTGAAATTGCTTGATCAAGATTTGTTGCAGCCGCAGCAGCCGCATCAGTTCCAATTTTGAGTTTGTCATATTTGAATGTTAATGTTGCATTTGATGTTAATGCAGCGCTTGCAATCAAAACAGCCGACACATAAATGCGATTTTTGCGGTCAACATCCATTGGCAAAACCCAAGGAAACTCAACCGCATCGCCGTTCGACAGCGGTGCAACAGTAACATACTGGAATTTACCGGTCACACCATGTGCCGCAAGAGTTATACCAGATAGACTCAACTCTTGCACAGGCACAAAGATTTTTTTGACCGGATTGCCAAACGGCCCAACACGCACACCGCCATCGTATTTGAACTTTTTGCGATCACTTGTAAGATAAATATCCGACATATCTCATGCCTCCAAGTGTTTACAGCATGCCGTAAATATAGGCATGAGCATCAGGAAACTCACGCTTGAGACCGAACTGGTACGTCACCTCGTCAACCATCTCGTGCGATTTGGATTTGTCAGGCACGTTCTCACGAACTTGCAAATCAAGCGTAGTCAGAACATAAAGCCCAACAAACTCAGGATCAACAACAAGACAGTCTTTTGACAGGTCTGCGCCAGTCGTTGACATGCGATCAAACAATGGATGAACCGTCCACGAAAACTCAATACCGCCGTACTCAAGAGACCGAACCGTCCAACCGTACTTCGTGGAAAGTTCGTCATTGATGATCACACGATTGTCAAACATAATTTGCATCTCTTGGTCAAACCCAGAACCGCAAAATCCCATCTTGCGATCAGAACCTTCACGACCGATCAACTCCAAAATCTCAAGCGTTCTGCGAACATTGGCAGCTCCGCCGTAATCGATACGCCGAGAAACACCATCAAGCGCATCACTTGCTGTCGGAATGTACTCAAAAATGCCGCCGGTAAAAAGTTTGAGTTTATTGGAACCGCTCGACCGCCGGTGTCCCCAAATCAGGTGCGATTCAGACTCACGCAAAAGCTCACGCACCTTGAGTTGCCGACGCTGTTCTTTTGTGAGTTTGCCATAGTAATTAACTGCACGACTTGTGTCAGTTTCGCCAAGCGTTTTTGAGACAAGTTGCAAATAATTGTAATCCCAACTTGCCGAAATATCATACGGATCAGGCACAGTTCCACCTTCAGTGAGAACAGTGTTACCACGCAAGAGCTTCATGGTTGTGGTCACTTGCTGTGCAGACGTCGGATCGTTGCCAGAGCCACGAACCACAGTCACTTGAGTGTTTCCTGTTCCAGAACCGGAACCAGCAGCGCCAATCGCCGTAACTTCTACAGACTCAAGGATATACCCATTCGCCATTGCTGTCGCTTTATCGGTGGTATAAGTGCTTGCGTCATTGTTATGCCACACACCAGCGACAAACAAAATATCACCAACTTTGAGCTGGGCAGCTTCTCCGTCTGGAATATGGAACAGGTCGTTCTTTGTTCCAGTTGAAGACGTCGAATCGGCACCAATAGACACCGTTACCGACATCTCACGACGAGCAATATAGCGAACCTCAACATCATCCACTTCTTCTTTTTTTAGGTTTTGACGCAAAAACCAATCAAACTTTGCCAAACGACGATTATTCCAAATAATCAAATCGCTAAGCGCATATTTTCGCTGGACAGTCGTTATGCCACCAACACCCAAAATGTCAGCAACATAACTTGGCTGTCCCGGATTCGCTACTTGAGGATCAGAAATAACAGCCATTTATAAATACCTCCAATTATTACCCACCAAACAATCTCTTAAACTCATTAAGCGTATCAGAATCAACAGTCGCCTGATACTCGACACCGTTTTTAGCTTTAGTCGAGAAAACAAATTGCTGTTGACTCTGCTGCTGATTAACATCCATCTGCTGTTGCTGGCTGTTATTTTGATTTTTATTTTGATTTTGCTGCCGCGCTACAGCGCCAAGCCGTTTTGACCTGATAAAATCAACGAACTCACGCAGAATTACAAGCCCCTCATCTGAACTCTCCAAACTCTTGACGTAGTTGACCATTGCAAGCAACTTCTTCTGGTCAACACCGCCATCGGGAGACCGCATATCTGGATAGACTTCTACAAGTTTTTTAATCTTCTGTTTTACAAGCTCTTGCTGTTGTTGCTGTTGCAATTGCCTGTTTTGCAATTGCTGTGCCTGTAAAACGGCTGCTTGCAGAAGTCGCTTCTGAAACTCTGCGTAAACTTTGTGGGAATCGGAATCTGGATTAAGTGCCTCTGACGGATCGTAATCAACGCCCACCTCTTTGGCTACATCCAGAACCGTAATTGTTTTATTATTTTGATCAACAATAGAGCATTGGCTG
>WAPZ01000215.1 GCA_015520535.1 Candidatus Heimdallarchaeota archaeon | reverse complement strand
TAATAATATAATCGATCTTTTTGAAAAACATTTTCTTAATGAAATAACCGAACAGTTAACGATGACAGAACTATTTACCGAAGAAGAAATAGAAAAATTTGCGAAATTAGTAAAAGAAAGTTTTATTAAACTTTTAGGAGAATACAAGAAGCACAATGAAAATAATTGAAGTACTAAATCAAGATACAAAGATAGAAAGAATTGCTGAACTAATCCTTCGTGATTGTCAGCCATTCTTGCAACAATCAAAACTTAAACATGTTTATCGTGCAATTAAAGAAAATGATTTTTTTGTTAAAAAACAAGCACGGCAAAATAGACGCCCAAAAGACACAGATTCTTCCATTCACGACCTAATCAATGAAGTAGGAAGAAAAGTTTTTGGTTGGAATATCCGAAATGGAGTTTTTGCTTTTGGTAGCTTTACTCAAGCTGAAAATTTCAGTCTAGATGCAACGCACGGCAATGAAATATACAACGTGTATGAAATATTCCCTATCGGAAATTTTCAGTTCGTCTACAACATTGAATATGAAGATTTTTATGAATTTAGGGATAGCAATTTTATCTATAATATAATGATCAAACATTTTATAAAAGGAGGTAATTATAGAGAACTTGTTGAAATAATCAAGAAATACTACTACGATGAATTAGTAGAGTATATTAGAAAAACGTTTTCAGATGATGATTTAATATCTGCAATTAAATCAAAACACGAAATATCGTTTAATGTTAAAAGTTACTATGGACTAAAAATCGATTCTGATACAATAGAAAAATATCGTCAAGTAATTGACATTCTCAAAACGAAGTTGAATCTAAACTAAACAACGGAGGTGCACATAATGGTTTTTATCCCGCCTGTTTATGATGTTGATTGGTTGGTATACAAATATGGTTTGGAGCCAAATGATTTACAGTTAAACCAATATGATTGGTATGTTGTCAACGAGGAAGATATTACAGAAGAGGAAATTAAGTTTGGTATCAAACCTGGTGACTTAGCAATAGAAACCACCGAATGGAATCAAGAAACTACAAACAGAGCGAAAGAATATGACAATTTTGTCGGAGTTTTAAATAAAGGAAACGGTCTTAGATGTTATTATTTCAGAGAGGATTGAAATGATAAGTAAAATGGCTAAAAAATTAAGTTGGTTTGAACAAAGAAAACATCAAAGGAAAAATCCATATAATTTGATTAAACAAAAGCAGTTTGTTTGGTTACCTACTAAAAAAGGTTCTCGCAAACGTCCGCTCCTACCGTACTTTTGGCGTTGGGAATTGGCTGGCAAGAAATTAACAAGGCCAATACGAAAGCAACACCGTCGTTCTTGGGCAGACCGCGAACGTGCTGAGTTGCGAAAATCAATTGGCTGGAATAATCTGAGACCATAATTAAATTATTTTAGTGTTGACATCTATACAATAAAATATATAATATCATTAATGAATGACCAATCCTCGGTAGCTCAGCTGGTAGAGCAGGTGGCTGTTAACCACCGGGTCGGGGGTTCGAGTCCCTCCCGAGGAGCCAGAGTTTATTAACGTGACATGTCACGCGAGGCTGTTATGAGAGTTCTTCTCAAAATAATTGATTTCTTTTACCCCGTGTGTCCAAGTGGACTGGGTCACAGAGTGCGTTTTGACTATCTCGTGGCACCTGATGGAAAACTATTTTGTTTCCATAGAGACTGCAAGAAAGCTTTTAAGGAGCATTTATCTAAATTGCAAAAAGATAAGAATAGATGCCCACGGTGTCTTAGTGAGATTGTTCCTGAAGATCACCCTTGGGGATTGTGCATTCCATGTGGAGGGAAAAATCGACTGAGGAAGTGGGTTCGTGATTAATAAGGAGGAGGTAAAAATGAAGGAGTTTGGTAATTTTCTCGATAATGTTGTTGAGATCAACTCATTTGTACTAAGCGAAGAAAATGTTAACAGTATAGTAATACTAAGCAAATACTCTCGTACAAACAGCTTTCAGTTATATCGTTCAAAGGTCGATAAAATCGTCTTAGGTGTTGAAAAAGAGCATTGTGAAGATCCGAAGCCTGTCATAGGTGTTGTTAAATCAGAATATTATCCTGATAATGATCGTTTTCGTGACGTGTTCTTGCACGATAGCGCAAAATATTTTTATGGAAACTATGTTGTTTTTCTGTGTGCAAACGAATACGGTGACGAAAGTGAAATCGTTTTGAAATTTGTTGAAAGTGAAAAGAAATGGAAAAGATTAGATCCACTGACAGAAAAGAACGAGATTCGAGCTGTTTCATGGGTTGCTGAAGCTACGTTTCTCGTAAATCTTCATAATCCAGTCTCACTTATCGAAGAACTTGTTAATATCAAAGATATTAACGATATTGTTGAGATAATCAAAGATCAGCTTGATAACAATGTCCTTCCTACAACACTTATTGCTGTTTATGGTTTATTAAAACGACGATAAAAATTTATCAATTGTTTTTTGCTTGTTCAAAATATAGTTGCGTAAAGCTACTTTAGCTTTTTCTTTGTTTTTGTTATTTTTGAATTTTATTAACGAATTTAGTTCATCAAAAAGTTCGGAAACAATCTCTTCAATTGGAAGTTTGTTTATATCAACAGAAATATTTTTATCTAAAACCGAATCAATATAC
>WAPZ01000214.1 GCA_015520535.1 Candidatus Heimdallarchaeota archaeon | reverse complement strand
TGGATTTCTGTTTGCCGCTACGTTTGGAATAAAACCATATCACATAGTAGCAGCATTCGCTTATGGACTCTTTTTATATGAAGCATCAATGAACCTGCTTATATTCGGTAGAATTACTCCAACAAAAAGCTTCATGTGGTTACTGTTTGGTAATGCATATTTGATTAGACCAGAAGTCAAGGATGTATTAATGTTCGTTTATATTTGTATAGGGACTTATTTCATTTTACAATAGGAGGATTGCCATGTTTTGGGTTACAGTTTTAACAGTGCTGCTTTGTGTTTTACTCCTTTATGTTGTCGTTCGATTTTCTAATTCTGTGAGTGAATATGCCATGTCAGTTGAAGAATTTATATTTGCACTTCATGAACATGAACCAACGTGCAAAATTGTAAAAGAAAGTAAAGACATGATTCAGACTTCATGTGGCATTCAGATGTTTAAGAAAAGTGGCGATATCGAAATGAAGCACTGTCCAATATGTGGTGGATTATTGGTAAGAAAGGAGAACAAAAATGTATAACAAGGTTTGTAAATTACATAAGAACGCAGACAAAATAGTAATCCGTGGTGAAAAATTCTGTGCTGCTTGCCTGTTGAACGGGTATGCTGATATGGTATTCACTCTCCGTGGTGCAAGCGATAAACTCGAATCGTTCGTTCGATTCAATGGCGAAAAAGTAGAGCTTGATGAAAATCTTGTCCACAATAAAATTGGCGCTGTTATAGATGATTTGACTCGTGTTATTAACAATATTAAGCCGTTAAGGGAGATGAAATATGAAAAGTAATTTTGAGAAGGTAAGGGAATTTCATGAAAAAATAGCACAAACGATTCCGGCAAAAAATGGAAAAGTTAACTTTGACGATTTCAAATTATATGTTAGTCTAATAACAGAGGAATATATTGAACTAATGGAAGCTGCAGGTGATTATGATTTTGTTAATGGACGCCCGTCTGATATGGTTGCTGTAATTGATGGGGCGATTGACTTGCTCTATGTAACATACGGATTGCTTAATGTGCTTAACGTTGATGCGGATGAATTGTTCGATATAATTCACAAAAGCAATATGACAAAGCGCGTGCGCAATCGTGACCATAAGGGGAAAGTATTAAAGCATGAAAGTTTCAATCCTCCAACAGAACAGATTAAGCAATATCTTGAGGAGAAATGGTATGCAAAACGTTAATGAAGTTGCAGAACGGCATAAACTGCTTGCACAACTTTTTATTTTGCGAGCTAAAAAGGTTCAGGAATTCGATGAAGCCCGTGCGGACGGTGATCTCGCCCGCATGGGTGATATTAAGCGTGAACTCGAAGAAATAAATGATGCAATATCTGAAGTACAACGAAAGAATAAAGCAGGTGAATTTTAGAGATTATCGTAATCAGGTAAAACAATTGCCGATATATGAGAGTAAAACATATTCCCACCACCAGGATCTGTAACCTTTAAATTCATCTGAAGCACCTTATTGATCGTAGTATTGTAAACATAGCTTATTGTGCCATCAGCACCGGCAGATGAAGAAGATATGTCAACATATCCATAAGAAACGCCATCAATGTATAATGTCACGCGAGCATTGCTACTTGTAGTTTTTGTGATGCGCACAGGCACAACATAACTTGCTATTGATGGTATTGCTTTCCCATAGAAAAAGTTATCAGTATCTTGAGTGAAATAATATGTATCAGCGTCTGTTGAATTACTGACTCTGCCAAAGTCGCTTGCGAAAAGCAATGCACCTGTATTCTCTGCAAGCCGTCTTGCCCAAAGTATATTTGGCTCTTCACCTGTTACAGGCTTCATGCCAGTAATATTAAAATCATCAAATTTAATCGTTAAATCATCAGCCATATCTTACCACCATATTGTGTTTGTTCCATATTGACTATCTAAATTTATAGCAGTTCCACCAAAAATGTTACCAAAATCATCTCTTTTTTCATTTATTGGCTGCGAGTAAAACTTGTAATCACTCGTTATTGTGCCGTAGCAATAGTATGTTCCAGTCGGCGGATGTCCTGTGGGTTGACCTGTAATGAGGTCAACGCCATAAATATCACCGTCAATTTTTGTATAGCGTGCAACCCATGTTGTAGCACCAATTGGGAATAAGAGCCTAAAGTAATGTCCAGTCGTTGCAAGTAATCCATCAACGGCTGTATGGTCATAATCAAAGTTCAGATTTATTGTAGCTGTTCGTGATCCAACTGTTGAAGCAAAAAGAACAAAACTTGCAGCTCCACTTCCAGTCATTGATTCGTCAAGCTTTGTAAAGCCAGCCGTAGTAGTAGAAGACATTGTAGTAGGATACGTTACACCATCACCAAAGAATCTCATTGCATTTGCGCTACCAAGAGAATAGTTATAGTCCCAGCAAGAAAATGAAAATTGTTCTGTTACAGGATCATAGTGAAACGAATCAACATATAGAACAGTATTAAACGCACCATCGATATATCTGATATACGTTCCAGCGTCGATATTTGCAAGGCCAAACATGCTTGTCCCATATTTGAATGATATACGCCGTATGCCTCGACGACCAAAATACATACGACGCGTAAGCAAAACCTTAGCAATATCATCATCCCAAACTGTATTAAATGAATATTTCTTCGGGACAAGCGTTGAACCAAAATAATTGTTAATTCCACGGTTAACAGCCTTGACTTTAGAAGACAGCGTTGCCTCTGTGTAAGTTATAATTTTGTATTCTGCAACGCCCTCTGCAAATGTGTCAGAAACATCAATTTCTTCTCTATAATCATAAACATCAGTCCCATAAAGTGTAGCAACAATCTTTTTGTCAATGCTCGGATATATTGGTGTTATATTGATTTTCCCACTTTTACTTTGGTGAAAATCAAACATGAATTCATCGGATAAAGACTTCAATAATTGAGCAGGGCCACCTATATTATTATCCGGCACATCATAAAAGGCAAAGAATGTGTTATAATGCCGCGATGCAGTTGCAAAGCTATTATCATCAACTGGTATTGTTCCACTGTAATAATACATTGATGTATAGGAATCCGTAAGAATTGATTTGAATATATCAATAGGATTTCCAACATAAACAAGTGGTTTGCGAACCCATACATTATATCCGCCTTTAACATCTCGTATAAATTCATCATCTCCATAAAAAGTAGCAGCCAAATAATCAAAGCCTGGCACTACTTGCGAGATAAGTGTTCCACCTTCAACTTGATATTCAGGAATTTCCTCAAGGCCAAAGTCACCGGGTGGATTATAGTTGTAGCGCGGGTTCGTAAACTTCATATAATTCTGTTCAGACACAAAATCTTCAAGTATTTCATTGTTGCGCTCGAGTCGTAATACTCTTCGACGGCTCCCACGGTCGCGGGGAGTAGGAAAGAACTTTGCAATATGTGCGCTTCTTATGTTTGAATAAACAGGATATGTTACAAACGGGACATCATAATATATACGGAGCGGTGAACGAATCCGTCCACGGAAATATTCACGCCTTATAGCTTCAACATCAGGGAAATTGACGATTATCCCTTCTTCTGTTACATCAACGACAGTTCCATAGGTTCTGCCAGCATATTCAAGTTTTAGATTCTGATAATCAAAAATGAAATAAGATGATTTTATTTTGCTAATATAATAGCGTGCAGATAGCCGTAACATTCCTTTGGCTCTGTCATATTCAATTCCATTAACATAGCCGGTAAATACATCAACTTTATCATTCAACTCATTTATTTCACGAACGGTAATGCCACGTCCAATAAAGCGATAATCACGAATTGCTTGTTCAAGTTCGCCATTTTCGTCAATAACTGAAAATTTTATTTCGCCAACAGTATAATTGTTACGGTAATTTTTTGAATCATTCTTAAAGCTTACAATCTTTGACCTATTCCAGAGCTCTTCTGGCTTGTTAAATGGGAAGGGCAATTCAGAAAAATTATCAATGCGTATTTCTTTTCGTTCTGTTTTGCGGATTGGCATTATTTATTCACCAAAGTTAAGCCAACGACATATAGACTACCGCCATACGCAACGTGTGATTCATGCACTGCAGTAATCTTGACTTCAATTAATTCGCCTTCACTTGCACCTGATGTTACATTATTGCTTATTGAAAATGTGGCATTATCAGTAGAAGGATCACCAAAAAGCAACTCAACAAATGATATTGCTTTAGTGCCATTCACATATAAAGCAAATGTCCCAGCACCATCATCACCATTTCCAGCATAAGCACTCCCATGCAGATAGAATAATGGACGTAAACTCGTATATTGGACAAAACCTTTATAAAGTAAAACTTCAGATGTTTGTGCAATCTTAATAGTAGTATCAAGCGTTGGTGAAGTTAGTGCATCACCATATTGCATTTGATAGCCACTGGAATAAAGAAGCAGTTCACTCCAACCATTATCTGGACGACGGATAACATTAAAGTTACCGGTGCCCATTGTTATCGTTCTATCATTTCCAGCACCACCTGGCAATGCATCGGAAATATTATCAACAGCATACACTTCACTTGAGCCAGGATAGGCATAAATTGATTGAATATAGAGGTTGTTCCCCTTAAATACAGTTACACCATCACCAACAAGGGCAACCCCTTTAACGTCAATAGTTCCACTTGCAAGTGCACGGAGATATTCCATCCATACTGTTCCAATAGTTCCATAAGCTGGGAGTTGGTTAGGCTTTATTGTTCCACCAGTATATTGCAAATCAATAGTTCCACCATCTCCTGCAACACCTGTATGGCGGTGTGTATTTGCACCAGATGCTGCAAATAGTTGGTCAATTTTATCAAAGTTATCATTTACGCTTCCAGCATAAGCTGTTTGTCCAGCGTCAGGTTTTGCGAGGTTTATGTTAGGTGTGAATGTGTAAGCCATTTAGAAATCTCCCCATTGTGTTGACCATGTTCCACCCCATCCAGGCGGTGCTTGTTCAACTTTTTGTATTTCTGCATAAGATATAAAATCAACAGACACATTATAATATCCAGCGTCCATCGAATTTGCTTCAAGCTTGCTAAATACGGCAAACATATAACCAAATTCTCCAGTTGCGCCATCATCAAATAATTTAATATTGAAACTACCATTATACATAGAAACAGTTGCAATAAAATCTTCTATTTCGCCAAATTTAATGTATGGGAAATTGTATGTGATAACTTTCTGCTTGTACCGTGAATAAACCTTTTCGTATTTGTTTTCATCGTCGTATCCAAAGAATGTTCTAACAAATTTTTCAGTGATGTTTACGGGATAATCCGGCTGCCATACACTGTCAATTTGAACAGTAGCATAGGCGTCATTTGGTTCAAGTAACTGAAATGTGTTTATGTGATATATTGAACCGAGCAAGTAAGGCATTAAACAACCTCCACAAAATCAAGCCTTGTAATGCCAAGATTGACAATATTTGAATTTTCCAATTGTTCTAATCGTCCACTAATTGTTACCGCATTGTCATTTCGTAAAATCACATCAAAAGTCATACTCGGGCGGTTAGCATAATCTGGATATAGCATTGCTTGATTACCAATTAAGTCTTTTAGCAAGTCGATAAATGTATTGCTACTAAAAGCGTCCTTTAATTGTAGTGTAAATTCACGAACAATCTTTGGAGTTTGAATCACAAAAGTATTTGTGCCTTCTTGATACTTGTAAAAATAGTAGCGAACAGCAATAGATTCAACTTCATGCTGTTCAAGGAAATAACTCGCTGAATTTACATCAATTCTTACAACATACATTATAACTCCCTTTCGTTAAAGTTACTAACTGCCCTTGCTACTTCATCGCCATCAATCATTACCGGAATATTAACATTAAAATTAGGAGTTACGTTAACCACTGGAGTTGGCAAATTAACCGCCGGTAGTGCATTGACTGATGGTGTTGCGGCAAGCGAACCAAAATTGCCAAGGTTATTAAACCCAAGCACAACACTTGCAGCATTGCCAAATGTAAATCCTGAAAATGGTCCACCAAATAATGCCGATATTAGTTTCACGCTTAAGTATAACGAGATAATTTTTGCAATCGTTGCAGCGATATTCTGCACAATTGAACGTAACATATCAGATACAGCAACACCAAACTTCTTTGTGCCACGAATCAAGTCACCGAATAAATCACGAATTGGGCTGAAAATGTTTTCGACAACATTAACAAGATTTTTCCATTTGTCAAGGTTGTATTCAATTATTACGCCTTGATTTTGTAATTCACTTGAAATCTGTTGAATCCGTGATAATATGGCTTTCAATTCTTCTTCTGTAATTATTCCACCTTCGCCTTCAACAGCCTTGCGCGTTGCTGTTTCGAGTTGTGTTAAAATGTTTTGTAATCTTACTAACATTTCTTCTGGAACAAGTCCACGAGATTGTTCAATAGCCTGATTGATTGATTTAATTATGGTTTGGACGCGTTCAAGTATGGGCAAATTCTTATCAACTTCAGGGATAATATTCAAATCAGGCTGCCGGACAAAGAAAGCATTATCAACAGTTCGACGAATATCAATTAACTGCTTGCCTAAGTCTCTGAGATTATTAAGTGCTTCATTTATGCTGGAATCCCATTTGTCAATACCTGTGCCTGTTTTTAGGCGGTTTTGGAAATCCAGCATTGCTTGAAGCATATTAGACAATGCTAATAACCAACGCCGCTGAATATCATTTATCTTATCAGAGCCAAGTGCTTCATTTATCGCACTAAGCGTATCAAGCAATTCTGGACGCGATTCAAGTATTACAGCACCACCACTTGCA
>WAPZ01000213.1 GCA_015520535.1 Candidatus Heimdallarchaeota archaeon | reverse complement strand
GTAGTAAAGGGAGGGAATGGCTGTTGGATAAAACAGTCATGTCGAATGACATTTTTGGTTTTTATTTCACTAATCATGACGAGAATTCCTATAACTATTACACTCCCCTTAAAATCGCAATTGTTAATAATGTAACGCTTTTAATATTAACTTAAAGAAATAAGGAGTCGATAAATGTGTGGGAAATTCGTGAATTAGGTCGCTATTTGCAAGAACGCGAAAATCTGGAGCCATTTCAGATATTAATTACACGTGATAAAAATATTGCGGGTGTATTATCCATTATAATCGCAAATGATGGAAAAACTTTTACCTATGCAGGAATAGATTACAGAGAATACCAGAATCAAGAAATTTACAGATATTTGTATAGTCGTGGGACGTCACGGGGTACGAACATCACGTTAGCAGCCATCATTACAGATAATGTCAAAAAAACCTTCGAAAACAAAATTTTAAACTGGTTTGGAAAAGATTTCAAGAATTTTGCGAACAAGGAGAAATTGCCGATATCACTTTCAGATGATGACTACAATCTCCTGAAAGGCCTTTACGGTGTTTTAGTCGACGAAAAAAGTACAATCATTAAGGATTTGGATGCCAAGTACAAAGAAGTATATGCTTCTGTGGTAAAAGAACGAAAAGAAAGAAAAGATAGCACAAAGCCGTCCTTTTTAATGACAGTATTATTAAAGATGCCCGATGGATTAGCACACTTTATTGGTGAACTTCCCTTTATGCGTAAATGGCTGGTTGCCCAAAAAAAACGGACGATCTTTTTCAAATATAAGACAGAATCGCGTGGTATAGGGACGTGTTATTTGTGTAAGAAAACAAATGTGGAAGTATATGGTTTTATGACGACTTTTCCTTTTTACACTTTAGACAAAAGAGTTTTTTCGCCACATATGAACATTGAAGATGGATGGAAGCAATTTTCTGTCTGTAGTGATTGTTATGTGTATATTGAGCGTGCAAAAGACTATTTAGACGAGTATTTAACTTTTCGTTTCTATGGGCACCGCTATTATTTGATTCCCAAATTTTTGTTGCCACCCAGTGATGAGCTAGTCATGGATGTATTCGATGTTTTTGAATATCGAGCCAAGCAAGCAAAGAAAGAGGTTGAAATAAAAGTCAAAGCTGATATTAAAGAATTACAGAAATTAACGGATGATGAAGATGAAATTCTCGAGTTACTGGCTGAGGAACCAAACCAATTAGCACTGACACTATTATTTTTTCAGCAGCCAAATAAAGGACAAATGAATGTGGAGTTAATTATCCCGGAAGTGTTGCCATCACGCTTAAAAAAGCTATTTGATGCAAAAACTGCGGTAGACCAGCGGAATGAGGTTCATCTCTTGGGAGAAGAAAATGATAAGTTTTCATTTGGCTTTGTGCGACGTGTGTTTCCGTCAGAATTCGACAAGACGTTTTTAGAGGTTACAAAGAAGATTTTTGTGGGTAAGCCCATTAGTTTTAATTTTGTAATTTCCCATGCTATTCGTTCTATAAGAAACTCGATTTTTGATGCCAACGGTAAGGTTTCTATCTTTAAAATTCGTGACGCCACCATAAAAGCATGGATCACGATGCAGTTCTTATACCAATTAAAAATATTGGAGTTTAATACTCCTATTGAGAATATTAAAAAAATAGAAGGAGGCGATTTAATTTTGTCAACAAAGGAGGAATATAAGGATTTTGAAGAAAAAATCACGCAATATTTGGAACAAAATGCGGCGTTTTTTAATACTTCCGCCAAAAAAGGCATATTCTTGTTAGGTGTTCTTGCAGGGAACTTATTATATCATCAGCGAAGTGAACGAAAGAGTATGCCTTTTTGGAGTAAATTAAATGGTTTAAGATTAGATGAAAAACGGACAAAAGCTTTACTCCCAAAAATCATCAATAAACTTGAGGAGTATGAGAAGAACTATCCAACCTATCAGATCTTGGAAAAAATGATCAGCAAATATTTCATTGAGGCTGGTGAACAATGGAAATTAAGTCCGGATCAAATCAGCTTTTATTTCAGTTTAGGCCTTTCATTATCCTCTGAATTTTCTTTTAAAACAGAAAATGATGCTGAGGAATCTTCTAACGAAGAAGATACCGACTCCTCAAGTTCAAATTTAGAAAAATTTATGTAAAACTTCTAAAAAGAAAGAGGTGAAACAAGTGAATAAAGAAAAAGAATCTAGTCAAGGACTGGTTAAAAACCGCCGAGAAATTTTGTTTTTATACGACATAAAAGATGCCAATCCAAATGGGGACCCAGCAGACGAAAATAAACCGCGGATTGATGACGAAAAAGGAATCAACTTAGTCACCGATGTCCGCCTAAAAAGAACCGTACGTGATTATCTTTACACCCATGAAAACAAGGAACTTTTTGTACGGCAAATCATAGATGCTGACGGCTACATTCAAGATGCAAAGGCTAGAGCAAAGGACTTTTTGCCAGAGACAACGAAAAAAGATCTTAGTAAACTCAAATTAAGTGAAATTAAAGAGCCTCTCAATAACGCCATCTTAGAAAAATGTATTGATGTTCGTTTATTCGGTGCAACTATTCCGCTGGAATTTGGTAAGAAAAAAGGCTCAATTACCCATACGGGACCTGTTCAGTTCAAGATGGGACGTTCTTTACATCGAGTAAAATTACAGCATATTAAAGGCACTGGCGCCTTTGCATCGGGTGAAAAGAAACAACAACAAACATTTAGAGAGGAATGGATCCTACCTTATTCATTAATTTGCTTTTATGGGATTGTCAATGAAGCACATGCAAGCCACACCCAATTAACCGAGGATGATTTGCAAGCACTCTATCGTGGGCTTTGGTACGGAACAAAAAACTTGGTAAGTCGTTCAAAAGCCGGACAAATGCCACGTTTACTGCTTGTAGTGACTTACAAGGAAAAATACTTCCATATTGGCGATTTAGACAAAATGATTACTTTAAAGCATAATCTAAGTTCCGATGAAGAGATACGTGATATTTCAGAAGTCACATTAGAAATAGGGAAACTTATTGAAACATTAGAGGCACACAAAGATGCAATTAAGAATATCGAACTTTTAGTCGATGAAAATGTAAAATTTACAGACAATGATGCTGCTATTTCGGATTTAAACAAGTATTTGACTCAAAAGGGCTTATCATGTAGTAAACTCTCTTTGGACATAAAACACTAATTGGGGGGCAACCTAATATGGATTCAGTGCTTGTCTTTGATCTCTGGGGTGATTATGCCCATTATAGAAAGATATACTCTACCACTTCCTCCATGACCTTCCCTTTTCCCCCACGATCCACACTAATCGGTATTATTGCTGCAATTTTAGGGCTCCGACGTCATGAATATCCTAACCTCCTCACCCCATCACAAGCTCAGGTAGCGCTCACCCTCCAAAAAGCCATTAAAACGACCACTATAACTATCAAATTAGCAAAAATTAAATCAAATCAAGATTTTTTTGGCTTTTTCCAAGAACATATGCTCATACCGTTTGAATTCGTTAAAATGCCACGCTATCGCTTATATGTTCATTTAACCGACGAAAAATTATATGAAACACTTAAAACATTTTTAATACAACATAAATCCGTTTATACTATCTCTCTTGGCCTCAGTGAGCTTCTTGCTAACTTTGCGTGGGTCGGTGAATTTACCATTCAGGAAATTGTGGAAAAATCTCCGAAACCCATTGAAATTAATAGCATTGCCCCAGCAAATGAAATTGCCATTACACCGTCTGAAAAGTCTCATTATCTTTTGGAACGAATGAGTCGCCACATAAATACCGACCGTATTTCCATCGAGTTTCGTGACTATATCGCAGAAGCAAATGCCAAACCCATTTATGGAGATGTTAAGCACTATTGGCAAGTGAGCGACAATGAGGGTAAAAAATACAACATCATGTTTTTGTGATGACTATACAAAATTACCGATAAGCTTTCAAGAGATTTGGTCTCATCCTCATACGCCACTCATCTGCCACCTCTACTTTACGGGTAAAAGAATGGTACGTGTGTTTGATGAGACAGTACTTCAATCTTTTTCACTTTATCTCACGCAAAACAATGCAGTTCATATTAATAATGATCTTTTACGTGCAATTGCCTATTTAATCGGATGTACTCATGACATTGCAAAGACTACTCGATTTTTTCAAGAATATCTTAGAGGTCAACAAGGAAGGTCGGAAAAAACAAAACATGCATACTTATCCTCTCTATTTACTTTTTTTCTAATCAAAAAATATGTCACTTACTACTACATATTGTCTCAACAGCAAGAAACGACAGAAAACCAAAATCCCGTCGATAAGGAATTAGTGGGTGATTTGCTGGCGTTAATTGGTTTTGTTACCGTAAAACATCACCATTCAGATCTTAAAGATGTTTACGATGAACTTTCGAGTCTCAAGGCGTTTAAAAGTCCAAAGGCAACCCTTATTCAAGAACAACTTGAAAATGTGAATGAAAACGTGTTTAATGAACTGATCAACAAATTATTGTCTGTGGGACAGGGAGAAAACTATCTACTTAGCAATCCCGAAAGAAAATTTCAGTTTTTATATCAAGAATTTTTAACTTTCTATAAGGAGACCATTTCTAAAACCTATACCAGACTTCGTCGAACGTTTAAACAAATGGGAAAACTCATAGAATCGGAATATCAAAACCTATCAGGTAACAACTGGGAAAATACGCCCACCAAAGTCATTGAAATTACCATGTTTCCGTTATTACTTCAGTTTTATTATTCTTTACTCCAATTTACCGACAAAAGTTCGGCCATGGAATTACCGGAATTACAACGCATTCGAGAACTTTCTTTAGTGTCGACCTTAGAATCATTCCGTCAAAAAAAGTTTTCGGGAAATGTCCACTCCAATATAGATCACTATCGCGAAGAAATTTTCCAACATACGAAAAAAATAGCTGAAACCATTGATCCTACCAAACAGAAGATTTTCGCCCTTAACGTGCCGACGGGATTTGGTAAAACATTGACATCATTAGGTTTCGCATTTGCACTCCGAGAACGCTTACAAACCACCGTAGGTATTACACCCCGAATTATTTATGCTCTTCCCTTTTTGTCAATCATTGAACAAAATTACCATGTTGTAAAAGAGGTATTAGCTTCAAGTCCGATGTTTTCAACAGAAAACCCAATTCCGACAAATGTGTTGTTGAAGCACCATCATCTTTCTGAGCTTGACTATCAAGTCCACAATGGTCACCAGTTTCAACCCAATGAAAGCGAATTTCTAATAGAAAGCTGGGCTGCCGAAATTATTGTCACCACTTTTTATCAACTCCTTTACAGTTATTTAACTCCAAAGAAAAATAAATTACGAAAATTTCATGCTCTTTGGAATGCTATTGTTATTTTGGATGAAGTACAAGCCATTGACACTCATTATTGGGATGTAATCCGCTTTACCTTTACCGCTCTCGCTCGATTTTCCAATACTTATTTCGTTCTGACCACCGCTACCATGCCACTGATTTTCTCTCCAAATCAGTATACAAAAATTATTCCACCAGAGCAAGAAGAAAAATACTACAGAAGCATCGACCGCGTCACGTTAGACGTTGACCTAAATGAACTTCCCTTCAGTAAGTTCCTCGAATGGTTACATCATTTTTTAACAGAAACGCACCCACAAAAAAACGTCATGATTGTATTAAATACTGTAAAATCAGCTAAAAAAGTTTTACACTATTTAAAACAAAACCTCAAAAATGAAACGACTTGCCAATCGCTACTTTATCACCTTTCAACTTATATTACCCCCAGCGAACGACTTTCACGTTTAAATGACATCAATGAAAAAATAACAGAAACTACGACCAGAACCACACCTTCTAATAATACCTCATCACATGACCCGACCTGTACAAGAATTATTTTAGTCACTACCCAATTAGTCGAAGCTGGTGTGGATATCGATTTTGACATCGTTATCCGCGACTTTGGACCCCTAGATTCAATCTTCCAAGCCGCAGGTCGATGTAATAGAAATTTTCGATTTGGTCGCGAAAAAAGTCAAGAAAAAGGTCTCGTTCTTATCAAAAAACTTTATGACGACAGTATGGATTCTCCACGACCTTTCAGCTCCATGATCTACCCAATCATACTTCTGGAAGCAACGTCGGAAGCTCTCAATACATACGCCGACCCGCAAAGAAACCAGATAATACAAATCAATGAACACGACTTCTATGACTTAATGCAAAAATATTACCGCATTATACGACAAAAAGTAAGTCAAGAAACTGCCACCGAAAATCTTCTCATCTACGGACTTTCAAACTTAAATTTCGAAAAATTAAAAGATTTTATTCTCATTAAAGAAGATCCTAGCCGAGTCGAAGTTTTTGTCCAACTAAATCAAGAAGCACAACAAATCTGGGAACAATACCAAGAGATCCTTCAAATCAAGGACATCAATGAACGAAAAAACAGATATAACGCCATTAAAAGTGCCTTTTATAATTATATCATTTCTGTACGAAAAGATTTCGCAACAAACCTACCCACCACCGGAAATCTTCGTTATATTGATTATGAACAACTTCCCTACTATTATGACAGTACCGAACAGCACGGAACCGGATTCTTACGTGAAGATGTCGAAGAAGAAAATCCAACCTTATTCTTATAGCCAAAAGCACCAAAACTCTTCCTCAACTATATACTTACTTTATTTATTATTTGGTATTCGTAATTTTCAATCGCTCATTTATTGTTACATCTTTCAAACCACTTAATACGAACAAAATGGAAACATATAACCCCGTATAGTGTGAATAAAATATGAGAATTTCCGGACTCGCAATACAATACGCAAAAACGTGCCCACGTGAATTATGGCTGTACCTCCATAATATTAACTTAAATTTTGAAGATCAAAACATACTTATTGGCAGAAAAATCCACCAAGATAGTTTTTCCAGAAAGAAAAAAGAAATACTTCTTGATACCATCAAAATCGATGTCATTGATTTTACCCCTTCTGATTCTGACGATGAACTAAACTTTGACGGTCCTATCATTCTTGAAATCAAGAAATCTCGAAAACTCGTTGAACCTGCAAAATATCAACTCTATTTCTATCTGTGGCAACTCGAAAAAATCGGTATCAGAACAAAAGGCATGCTCGTATATCCCAGCGAAAAACGACGAGAAATCGTCGAACTTACAGATCAAATTCGAAACGAACTGACCCAACTCGTCCAAAAAATTGAACACATCAGCAACCTCCCAACGCCACCACCAGCAACAAAAAAACCTTATTGCAAGGGATGTTCATATTTTGAATTCTGCTTCATAGAATAGAATAACCTAAAGTCCAATTATAAACAAAATCCATTAAAAAAGGAAGCATAAAACAAACATAAAAGTAGGATGAAGAAAATATGCCACCAAAACCGCTTTACATTAGCTCCCCAGGTATCCTCAAGCGTGAAGGAAATACACTTTATTTTATAAATAAACAAGGAAAAAAAGCCCTACCAATTAACATGATCTCCACTATTTACGCACTGAGCAAAATCTCACTCAAATCCGGTGCACTTGATCTTTGTTTCGAACATAACATTCCCATTCATATTTTTAATAAATACGGCTTCTATAAAGGCTCTGTCTTTCCAAAAGACTTCCTTATTTCCGGTGATGTAGTTCTACGACAAGCTGAACATCATCTTGATTTGAATGAACGTCTCTACATTGCCACACAATTCGTTAAAGGCTGTAAACACAATATGCTAAAAGTCCTTACCTATTATCACACACGAGGTCATCCACAACTCCAACCCTTCATCTCTCAAATCAGAGCGCAAACGCTAGATAATCTCACAACCATCAATCAAGTCCGAGCCGCCGAAGGACAACTCTGGCGAATTTTCTACCAAACTTATAATGTCATTCTTCAAAATCCCGATTTTTATCTTGTTTCTCGTCAATACAACCCACCACCTGACCCCATTAACTCCCTCATCTCATACCTCAATGCTCTTCTCTATACCACCGCACTCAGCGAAATCTATTACACATACCTCCATCCCTCCATCAGCTTCCTCCATGAACCCCATTATCGGCGCTTTTCCCTCGCCCTCGATCTTGCCGACCTTTTCAAACCTATCTATGTCACACGCATCATATTCACCCTCATCAATAAAAAAATACTCACGATCAACGATTTCCATCCGAAAATTAAAGTCCATCTTACCACCACGGGTAATAAAAAAGTTCTCGAACAATATGAGTCCTTTCTCACCACTACGTTCAAACATCCCCAACTCAAACGTAAAGTCAGCTATCGCCGTATCATTCGACTCGAATGTTACAAACTAATTAAACACTTCTTCGGCGAAAAAAAATACCGACCCTTTTATGCTCCATGGTAAAGTCTCAGCTCCCGTATAAAAACAACACCTACGCATAGTTTCAAAAAAATTGAATTTCATGGGTAAGACAGACGGTTCCTTACTGCATACAGCCACAAAATGATTTCTTCAATATTAGGGAACATACCATAGGAAGATTTTTGTGAACTACTATCAGACACCTAACTATACCCATCACCTGAAATAAAAAAACAGAATTACCGCTTAAACATGGTGAAAATAGCGTGTACATCATCTGTGTGTATGACGTCCAGGAAAAACGCGTCCAAAAAGTCCACAAACTCCTTAAACAATATCTCCACTGGAAACAGAATTCCGTATTTGAAGGAGAACTCACCAACGCCCTCTTTCACCAACTCACCACCGACCTCCAAAAAATTACTGACACCACCACCGACTCCATCATATTTTACATCCTCCCCTCTGAAAAAAACCTTAAACGATTTCTTATTGGCGTCGACAAAAATTCCACTTCATTCATCCTCTAAATGACACGTAAAAAATATCTCTACCCTACATACTACCAAAAGGGAACACATCATGAATATACCTACATTAAAACTCCCCTATAAATTTTCTTTCCTCCCCAAACCTCGGTACAGAGCACGAGGTTATTATATTCTCCATCATACACTGCCCCTCTCTATCCACGGCACCATTGTCGATATCGAAACCACAGGTCTCAAACCATCGTACCATGAAATCATCAGCCGAACAAGGCAACTTTTTTGATCTCTGCCGAGGTCCGCTCAAACCATCGTACCATGAAATCATCGGCATTGGCATCATCTCTAAAAATACCCTCAAAATCATCGTTAAAACCCACAACTTTACCGAAAACTTCACTACATTCTCCAAAAACCTCCTTAAAAACTATCCACGTCCCTTCATCGCCTATAATAAATCTTTCGAAGAGAATTTTCTTACTACAACCTTCGACATCGATGTCCAACCCCAACCTTTTCTTGCTAAACACCACGCCATCTCTATCACCCATATCCATTATGGTCTCGGAAAACACTGCCCAACTCAATGGGAAAAGAAAAATTACTCTTACATCTTTGCGCATCTCATCTCCGACCTCTTTGAAGAACTAGCACTCTATTCTAGCCTTTCTCATAATTTCAGATCCTATAATGAAAAATAATTCTTTTTTAACTGAAACAACTCTTTTTTCTCTCATACATATGCCTTTAAATCATCATAGCACCTTTTCTCACACCTTTTTTAAACACCCCATTTCCGACAAAAACTTGTAAATTTATATCAAATACTCTTCTCTAAAAAATAACAATTTTTTGTGATTTCTGTTGTGTTCAAAGATTCTTTTTATATGCATCACTTAGTATTTCCACTAACAACTTATTCAGATTTTTTGTCGCACTAGTCTATGTCCACGTTAGGCACAGCTAATTTAGCTAAACCTCCGTACCATAACGAATCCTACGCTTAACTTCAGATGTCTACTCCATTTATACATCTACAAGTTATTTTAACTTATAATTCTTATGGCAATCCGTTAAATAATAACAATTATCAGCCAAACTAAACTTATAAAAATTTTTACTCCCATTACTTCCTAATCAATTTTTTTTCCACAAAGGCCTCACCGAAAACTTTTTATAGGGACATTTGTCTATGTCTACGTGGAAACGCACTACCGACGGTCGCCTAGACCACCCCCCAAATTCCACCCCTCGCCACACAATGTACCAGAAAAGAAGAAAATTTTCTAGCTGTTTGAGTAGTTCTTAGAAGAGTTGAAACTA
>WAPZ01000212.1 GCA_015520535.1 Candidatus Heimdallarchaeota archaeon | reverse complement strand
TATTTGTGTTTTATAGTTACTTGCATGCATTTTGTTCTTGTTTTCGTATAAATTCAGTGTATCAAAATAGTGTGCTAATAAAGTAACGAGTGAGTCATCATTGCCGTCGTTATTTAGTTTTTGGGAAAAAAATAATTCAAAAATTATGTTATCAGTTAGGTGAGCGTCAATAAAAGAACGTATGTTTTTTTCATCTTTTTTAAGGGGCACATTGTATAGGAGTTGCAATGTGAGTGAAAGCTCGTTAAGAAGTGTCAGCGTTTCCTTATCACGAGGCAAAATAATGGGTAGTCGTTCTAAATAGGTGCTATCAAGGTGGGTAGTTAAATGGGAGTTATTAATGATATAATGACGGTAGTAAAAAGAAAATAGCTGAGAATTTAGGAAGAGAAGAAGAACATTTTTGTTTAAAAGATTATTCCTTGGCTTCCAGATTTCTACACCGGAAATGGGGAGAACTGTTGAATCAATGATAGTAGCTTGAACACGTGTGCTGACTTCTGGAAGGATTAAGAGCGGATATGAAAGTTGTTCTTTATATGTTTCCACATGTTCATTATTTTCTATGAAATAATATTTTGAAATGGTATAGCGCTTAATACCGTTTCCTTTAACTACTTTTAGTGCTTTTTCCTTATATGATGTCATATTTTTGTTCAATTTTACGTGTAGTTTTGCTGGTCTTGCTGCTCCTTGAAACCTCCCAAAATTCCCAATGTGTGAGGGCATTCCAAGAAGATATTCTAAGATTTCGTCATAATAAAGGCAAAACCATCCAATTTTCTCAAACGTATGTTTCTTTATCCATTGACTTGCTTTATACTTCCTCATACTAGTTATTTTGATAGAATAATCGCCATTTTTCTTTTTTTGGTAAAAAAGAAGGATCATTTCAAGATGGACACCATGGAATCGGAAAGGGTTTCCCAGATCAACAATTTCCTCAATGGTGGTGTGCTTCAGTAAAAAGTTTCTAATTTTGGTGAATTGATCTTTTCGCGTTAAAGTATTTGGTAAAACAAATCCTAAACGACCTCCATCTTTGAGAAGATAAAAGCATCGTTCAACAAATAAGGCTGCCACATTATTAGAGCCTCGACCTACGGTATCGGTGATAATAGTCGCTAAAATACCGTTTTGTCTTAAGATTTGTTTTTCAATAGAACTTAACAAATTACCGTAGGGCGGATTTCCTACTATTATATCAAAACCACGTTTATTTTTACTTTCAGTTGTAAAAAGATGAGGAAACGCTAATATCCAATGAAGTGGCTTTAAAACTGCTAATGATTTCAAGTCCACATTGAACGCTTGACAAAATATGCGATTAAGCAACACCTCCAGTTTCTGTGTCAACTCATTCAATCTAGCATGCAATTCTTTAAGAAAAGCCTTATTTGTCTGAATTGCAATCTCATTAAGCTGTATTTGTAAATCATGGTACGTAATCAAAATTGCGGCTAATTTTGGCATTAGAGACATGTTTATTGAATGATTGGACGTCTTTTCTTCATGTCGAGTTTTGTTTTCAATTCTTTGTCTAAAATTTTTTAATTGGGAATAAAGGGCGTCGATTTCATCAGTAAAATCAGTATTCTCTTTTCGAAGCCGTGGTAGTGCTGTGAAGCCAATTAACGCATTGCCACAGACAAAATTAAATTTTAAGTCGTTCCACAATGGCTCATATTCACTGTCATGACGATAAAAGCTTAGTATATCGGATATGAGACGAATTTTGCTCATATTAACAGCATCGGCATTGATGTCACATCCATATAAGTTGTATGGTATTATTATATGTAGAAGGGTAAATAGTCTGAACGTGTCTCGTTCATTAATCCCGTATAAATTAAGCTGCTCTTTTGTTTTCTTTATTTTGTTCCATACCGTGATTTGGTAACTGAGCACACCTTGTTTTTTCTTGTTCACGTGCCAGATCATGTCATGAAACATAAGGAGTTGTTGTGCGGCTTCCCATAAAATGTGCCCACTCCCAACAGCAGGATCCAAAATTCGACATTCGAGTAATAATGTAAAAAAATGGGATAATACTTCGGGCTTAGTTTGAATAACCTGTTGAATATCTGACAGCGATGTTAAATCCAAGTGGAATTTCTGGTTGAGTTTTTCTAAAAAGTGCCGAATAAGTGTTTTTTGACTAAGTTGTCTGGTGATTTCTTTGGGGGTATAATAAACGCCTCGGATTTTTTTATTTTTGATCACAAAGTTTTCAAACGCAGCACTAAGATAAAAACCAAATGTACCTGCTAATAAGCCATCACAACGTTTCAAAAATTCAAAAATTGGAAGAACAGCAGTAGTACGATCCAATCTTGAGTTTTGACCCACATTTTCCGCGGATACTTGCACCGTAAAAGCTTTATCAGGGATGTGGATCTTGCTTGCTTCTGTAAAGGTCAAAATATTTAAAGATACACTAATAACTTTGATTTTCCCGAGATACTTATCATCATCTAGTTCAAAAGAACGCGTATTATTAAGTTTGCTAAAAAAATAGAGTAAGAAATCGTAAAAAGACTTGAACTTCCCTTTAAATTTACCATTTTGGTATTCTTGGTATTTGCGCTCGAAATAATTCACATTTCCATTGAAAAACCCGTTTCGTTGTAACTGCCACAAAAAAAGCAATTGTAATAGGAGCTTTGCTACAATTCTAGCTGCATCCTCCGCGGGTTGTGACAAACACCTCAAAATGTATTGTTGACACAATTTAAAATCGTTAAGAAAATTCTTGATTGAGTTATTATCTGTCATTCAACATCTATGACTTTTATCTGTTTATTCACGTTTCATTATTACATAATAAAAGGCTTACTCTTAAAAAATTTGATAAAAATCAAAAAATTTTTTTCCTCTCCTAAAAACTAAAAAAATAGGAGATTTAAATCTCAAGCTCTCGATTAATCGGAGGCACAGAAATGGACAAGAGCGTCCAGCCTAATAAACGATTTTTTAGGAAAGAACGCATCGAAATCTTTTTATACATACCTTTGACGCTGGTCTTGGGAAATGGTTTGTAGATGGACATCTTGGCTAAGACATGAAAGAAAACTCTTTTAGGTGGGTTAAAACTGGACGTATTCACTCATGGCATATTAACTGGTTACGGTGCATATGTGTATGCAAAACTAAGAAAAAAGGATTCTGAAACTCGCAAAATAATAATTTATAGTGCTCTTGCTGGAATGTCACCGGATATTGACACCGTATTTCATCCGCTTTCAATTTTCTTCCCCGATCTTTACTTCTTTGCACATAGAGCTTGGTTACATTCAATCCTTGGTGCTATTTTCCTAGCTTTAGTTCTTTTAGTACTATTCAACTTATCTTCTATCCGCAAACATGTATTTAAAAGATTAGATTCCATCTTTAACGAAGAAGATGATAATCAAGAGGAAAACCCTTACGAACTCTTTGTCCTACTTCTTACAGCAATCTACTTTCATTTATTTTTAGATTATATTACAACCGACGGACCAGCTTTATTAATTCCCTTTTCAAAGCAGCAATTTGCACTTCATCTGTCTTCTCCGGTTGAACCCATAGTGCTTCTTTTTTCAGCAGTAGTTGTGATGTTGCTCATTTTAGAGAGAAAAGATAAAATTTCTGTTAAAAAACTTGAAAAATCGGTCATGCTTTTTGTAATCATCTTTTTTCTCATCATGTTTTTCCATGGTCTCACCAAGTTTTATGCATTTCAACAAATTAACGCTGCCCAATCATCATACCAAATTGAGGATCTTCGCCCGACCTTTAATCCATTCACTTGGTATGCTGTGAGA
>WAPZ01000211.1 GCA_015520535.1 Candidatus Heimdallarchaeota archaeon | reverse complement strand
GTGTTACTAATATAATTAAAGGAGACAGACTCCTTTCACATTGCACCCATTCCTAAAATTAACATGCCTTTCTTGCCATCACTGAAAGGAGGGTAATTTATGTTTGAATTTAAATATGATGAGAATTTTGAACCTTCAAGCAATACGAAACAATGGTGGCTTTACACCCACAAGACTGAACGGTCTTTTTCAGGTGTAACGCTTCCAGGACTTTTTCAAACTACTTATTATGAATGGCAAATGTTAGGCTTCATTATGATCTTTTTATTGGAAGGTATAGCTACTTATTGGTGCTATCAAGAAGGAGTAATTATTACAGCAATTTTGGCTTCAATGTTTGTTGATATCGTTTTGGCAATAGTAGCCCATATTTTTCAAAAAGACATTTGTAAAAAGAAAAATGAGTTAGTCTATGAAGATGATGTTAATTTAGGAGCTATAAAAAGGAATTTGGCTTCTAAACAACTCAAACAACGCTTTTTTTACTTACTTATTTTCATCTCTGCTCTTTTTAAAATCTTTTGGTTTTTTAGTGTCTATGGCTTGGTCGATGCGACGACTTTATTTATTATGACCTGTTACTTGATCGGAGCTATTTTACATATTACCTGTACTGGATATGCCATATTCACATTTATTTTTAATAGAAAATTGTCCAAAGAATATAATAAATATCTTGATTCCAAACATCAGATGTTTGCATTTGATGAAACCCTTCCATTACGTTCTAAGCTTAGTTCCACGGATTTAAAGGAGGCTGAGGTTGGTCGTCATATGATTACAAAAGGAGAAGATGGGCATTTCTA
The DNA here is from genome assembly GCA_015520535.1 of Candidatus Heimdallarchaeota archaeon. Classification (GTDB taxonomy): domain Archaea; phylum Asgardarchaeota; class Heimdallarchaeia; order Hodarchaeales; family S146-22; genus S146-22. The sequence continues at coordinate 1,876 of WAPZ01000211.1, read as the reverse complement.
TTTAGAAACATTTGGAATCCTTACGGACTCACAACTATGGGCACTGATAGGCAAGCAAATTGAACCAGAACAAAAACGTGCGTTAGCTGTTGATGGGGTGAAACATCAAATGTTAATTCTGCAACAAGATCCAACTGGAGCCGCAAAATCTGAATCTCAACATCCTGAATCCTTGGGCATTGTTACAGGAAGCAAAGTTGGCTGATTTTAAAGATTCATAAAACATGGAGGGGCTGATATGAAATTACGACATTTCTCAAAAAAATCCTACACAGCCTTTTTCAATATAACGGTTTTGTTGTTAATTTTGGTGTTTGGGGGTTGCGCCTCCAAAGAAAATAAAGATTTCAATTTAACAATTGTGGTATCACAGAAATTAGGCGAAAGCAGCCATGAGAAATTACCTCAGGATATAATTGAATTATGCTTTCCAATCGATGATTGCTCTAAATACAATTTCATCCCAAAACCGACATTATATCGTTTGGGATTTGAGCAGGAAACTGAAAAATCACTTATTACACCACTCGAGAAACGATTTGCTGGCAATTTAAAAAACCCCAAATTGCTTAAACGGGAAATTGAAAAGTATCTATCAACTCAGACCATTGGAGAGGTTTTTTCCCTGTCGAATCCAGCTATTAATTTAAAAAGTCAGTTTGAGGCATACTTGGCCAATCTAAGTTCTCATACATTAATTATTTTTTATAGTGAAAACAACCAGCAAGCAAAAAAATATAATGTTCCCGTGTTTAACACAATTGATGACATCCGAGACACAATATCACAAGAACTTTGCGATAAAGGCGTTAAAAAAGTTGTAGTTTTTCTTGATCCTCCCTTATCGGATGCCGCACCACAATTTAAGAATATAACTCAAGATGACCATACCTTGCAGGAAATTATTGAAATGAATAAAACGGCGAGCCAAATAAAAGATGAAATAAAAAGAAAAGAAGCATTGGAAAAAGTAGCTTATGTCATCCAAAAAACAGGAAATCCTCAAAATTGGCGATTTGTTTATGAATTGATGAAAAATAGAATTTACGGGAAAGAACATCATGAAGCATTTGACTTATTAAAGAAAGCCGTGATAATTGCAATTGAACACAATCAAGGAAAATACCTTTTAGATCTAATAGAGGAAGAAAAAGATGGTGAATTAAGAAAGTTGTCTCGTGGGCACAAGCAAGAATGGGAAAAAATTTTAATGGCCTTGAAAGAAAGTGACACAAGTTTACTCCACGCTCATGAGCAAGTGGCAGGTAAGCATTAATGGCATTCAGCCTTAATCACATTACTACCAGCATTTCCCACAAACACAAAAAGCAGCAGATCGACCCATTGATATTGTATAACTTGGTTAAATTCTGGTTTATAAACTAAAACACCTGGTATTTTAAGGTACCGAGTGCCTGATGGCCTGCTACAGGGGCTGTCCCAGAATCTGCATTCAGCAACATTCTCCTGAAAATAGGACTCCACAAAAGATTTGCTCCTCATGATGTCTGATTCCGCGGATATGACAATCTTGAGGCTTTTCTGAGATTTCGGGACAGCCTTTCTTTAAATACTTTCGTAGTGCCGCATGTTTATTAGTTTCCCTACTCCAGTTCACTGTCCCATCGGCAGCATGCCGCTGCTGTAAAACGTCCCCGCCACGCAGGCCGTCATGAACGTCGCCAGGGTGGCCGCAAACAACGCGCGCAATGCCACCTGGCCGAGGACATGCGACCGGGCCGGCACCAGCGCCGCCACGCCGCCGACAAAAATCGCCATGGAGGACACATGCGCAAAGCCGCACAGCGCATAGGTGGCGATCACCGCCGAGCGCGGATGTTGCAGGATGCCCTGCTGCAGCATCACCGCCAGGTCC
>WAPZ01000210.1 GCA_015520535.1 Candidatus Heimdallarchaeota archaeon | reverse complement strand
GACAGCTCAAATTGTGTGAATTTTAAACACTTCGTTTTCAAAACTGATAATCAAATTAATATTTCTTAAATTAGGAAAGCCTTAATGTTACATGAACTTAGCTCAACATTGAGCGCTGATGAAGGTGACGTGATGAACTTTGTCAACGTCTTTCGAAGGAACCAGATCTTTATGGAACACAACAAAAAAAACAACAATAAAAAAAGGGACATCTCAAACAACAACGGTGAATGCAGAGAAACAAGACTTTTAGATGCACCATTAGGCATTGACTTAGAAATTTGTTCGATCGAAGCCGGTTTTGGAAAACTGTCGCGTTTATCTGAACTAGGAATGATACCCGGCGAAAAAATTCGAATTATAAAGAAGATTGGTCGTCATCTAGTTATAGAATCACGAAACATTCGATATGGTATTACTCCAGGACTGGCAAAAAAAATCATTGTCAAATTTTTCAATCACAAGTAAAAAATTGGGGCTATGGCTACCTCTTTTTCATAATACAAACAATGAATGCAAACTTACGGTGGGGGGCGTTCAATGAAAATAACATACAAAGCATGCCAAAAATGCAACCATGATGTTCCCAGTCCGCAACACCTGGGAAAAAAACATATTGACATAAAAATTGCCTTGATTGGCCCCCCAAATGTTGGAAAAACGACCTTATTTAACCAATTAACACATTCAAATCAACATGTAGGTAATTGGCCCGGAAAAACAGTAAATATAAGCCGTGGATACCTTCAGTACAAAAATAAAGCGATTGAAATTGTTGATTTGCCGGGAACGTATAGTTTTACGGGTCAAACTGATGAAGAGCTCGTCACAAGAGAGTTTTTGCTGGAAGAAAAACCGGATATCATTGTAGTAATGGCGGGTGCTAATGCATTAGCGCGTGATCTCTATCTTTTCCTTCAAATCCGAGAATTTACTCGCAACATTATTTTAGTCATTAATAAAATTGATCTTCTTAAAAAAGAAGGACGGAACATTGATATTGAGCAATTACAAGAAATATTAGGTCTCCCGATTATCCCAGTTAATTCGTTGAGTCGACAAGGATTAAAACAGCTTTTAGAACTTGTCATCAACCCTTTTCTAGACAAAAAATTCACACGCGCAAAAGAACTCAAATATCACCACAAAATTGAATCTTTTATTGAAAAACTTGCCCATCAAATCCGTACCACACATTTTACCTATAAACATTTAAAAAATTCCCGTTGGATCGCAATAAAGATCTTAGAACGAGATCCCGATGTTTTTTCTTATGTTAAAGAACATAATAAGCAGTTATATGAATATAGTGAGCACATTCATCAACAAATTCATGATGAACTTAATAAAGATCCACCGTTAGCAATAATTGCCGCAAGATATGAAGTAATCGACCAAATCATGAAAACTACATTAAAAACACTGTCGTTTGAGCAACAACTAAGTGATAAGATTGATAACATAATTATGAATCCACTTATTCAACTTTTTACCACCGCCAGCGTGTTTATTCTCATTTTCTTTATTTCTTTTGTTATTGGTGCTTTTTTGCAAGATTTAATTGCATATACGTTTAATTTTATTTTTGAGCCGGTTAAAAGCTTTTTGAATTCCGCAAATGTGCCCGTCCTACTCGTGTCATTATTGTTTTCCGATATGGGTTTACTCAATGCCGTAGAAGCAGTAATTGAATTTGTGCCCGTAATCTTTCTGTTCTTCTTTTTCATGACTCTATTAGAAAATACCGGTCTTTTTTCGAGAATAGCCTTTTCTCTGGATCGTATTTTTGGAAAACTAGGTTTTGAAGGAAAAATTTTCTTTCCTTTAACAATGAGTTTGGGCTGTAATGTTATTGGTGTCCAAAACACTAGAATCATCGAAAATTCACGCCTAAAGTTGATCTTGATAACCCTCAGCGGATATGTACCATGTTCTGTAAGAATTGCTGTTTTAGCATTACTACTCTTTATCATTATTAAAAATCCGCTTATCGCCGCATTTATCCTCTTTTTTCTCATTATTTTTGGTTATGTTCTTGTTTTATTTCAAGGCTGGTTGTTATCAAAATATCATCATGTAGATCTGGCGGGAATGATACTGGAACTGCCACCCTATTCAATTCCACCCTTGAAAATAGTTCTAAGAATCGCATGGATTCAAACAAAACTTTTTATCACACGCGCGGGAAAAATTATGGTTATAGGAACACTTTTAATTTGGCTAGCCGCACAAATCCCACCAAATTCCCCTTTAGAAAACACCGTCCTTGGTCTTATGGGACAACTCCTTCAAATACTATTTTTACCACTTAACTTTGATTGGAAGGCAACATTAGCTTTAATTTTTGGTTTTGTTGCAAAAGAAAACACTTTAGCCGTTTTACAATCCTTATATGGTGGACTAGAACGCATACCGTTAAATTTCAGCCTCCCAAGTGCGTTAGCATTTCTTGTTTTCTATACTTATTATATTCCTTGTCTCGCAACAGCAAGTGCCATTCGTAGTGAACTTGGCTCTTGGAAACACACCATTTTTGCCCTCATTCTTAACATTTTAACCGCTTACATACTGGCTTTGATAACGTATGCTCTCGTCACAATTTTACTTTCTTTTTAAATGAATTAAAGATGCCTAATTAATATCGAGTGTGTTTTTGCCACGTTCTTTTATTTTATAACTCCTTTTTTAAGTCTTGTAAATGGAAAGAATTCATTTTTTTGCTAACCATAAGGAGGTCGATGGAACCAATGACGGTCACTGAGGTAATGACCACAGAAGAAAAGCATCTTGATACGGAATCAACCGAAAAAATTGTATGCGTCAAAAATTCAACACTTTATGGAATCAGTTTTTTCCAAACCAGTGGCATGCTTCTGATTTTCACATTTTTCCAGTATTTTGGCATCATTTTAGGGGCAACTGGCTTTATTCAAGGAATCTTGGTTTCCGTGCGGAATCTGGGGTCAAACATTTTTCAATACGTGTGGGGAAAAATTGCCGACAAACGCGGGAGAAAAATCGTTTTATGCACGGGATTAGCTGTAATGAGTCTTGGAAGTCTAATAACTGCCTTTGTCTTTCAATTATGGCAGTTTTTTATTATGGCTGTTATTATCACAACCATTGGATTCATGTTTCTTCCCGCATGGATTGGATTATTGGGAGATCTCACTAGTGTGAAAGAACGCGGCGAATTTGTCGGTAAAATACAAAGTTTTGGGTCGTATTTGTCCATTTTCGTGGTATTATTTGTTGGAATAGCAATGGATCAAATTTCCGATGGAAAATTCATACGCGAAGCCTTCATAATTCCTTTTACCACTGCAGCTGCCGTGTTTTTTGTCAGTTTCGTTCTCTCATTGTTATTCATTAAAGAAAATCCCTTAGCACGAATTAAAAAGAATGAACGGCTGGCACAAGATACTCGTAGCGTTTTGGACTTAATAACCACCAATCCACCATACAGAAGACTTTTAACCATTAACACTCTTTTTAGTGCAACAATGGCGTTTTTATGGCCAATTCTTCCCTTTGTAACGCTAAATGTGGCACATAATTGGACTGAAGTGGTATTGGTTTGGGTGGTCTTTCAACTACCGCGGGCATTTAGCCAACAAATGGCAGGAAAACTCTCGGATAAGATCGGAAGAAAAACAGTTCTCATAATTACACGTTCGCTCTTTGTAGCTGTTCCCTTAACTGCATTCTTAAGTCTTGTAACTGGTGATTATCTCTGGCTCTTGATGAGTTCTGTTGCAGGTGGAATTGGTGTTGGCGGTGATGATGCCGTTTTAACTTCATATACCTTGGATTGCTCTTCTAGTGATACCATGGCGCGACATTACTCTATTTTACTCACATTGGGAGGAATTATCATGTTTGTAGCTTCATTGTTCAGCGGTTTTCTTTTTGACGTGATTAACACGCTTTTCGAGTTTAGAATGGCCCTAGAAGCAATGCTTCTTCTTATCAGTGGAGCACGATTGGTTGGCGTCTTAACTCATCTACTCCTGAAAAAACCGACAAGCACATAAAATAAACAATCACTTTTTAGTTTTTATTATATTTTATGACTTTGGGAAAAAATTGTCAAAAGAAAATCAAAAAGCCAGACATTCCAATGAAATGTTATTGTTGGGAAGGGATATGAAAGGTGGGAAGTTTCCTTTTCGTTTCATTACTTGGGACTCTTCATTTTGAAGCGAGACACAACGATGACGATATAGAGTTAAGATAGCGATATTCTCTTTTACTGGGAGATATGCGCTTCCTAAAGGATCTGAGGATAAGTATAAGACTTTATTACATATTGAGCAACGGATAATTTTATTAGCACCTATTATTTGTGCACGTTTCACTTCATCTAAACTACGATATGCCATTATAATCCCCAATTGACGACTCAGTGACAATATATTAGAATAGCAAGAGACCATGTTAAAAAATGGATTTTCTTTTTTCGGGAAAAAAAGCCCAATTTTGCAGTAAAATAAGTTAACTGAGAATGAATTCAGTTTATAAAAGCAACAAAAAACATTATCTGGAAAATGTGAAAATCAAGATTACTAGAGTTGATAATTTTTTTCGTAAAGTGGTGATCTGATATTTATGATAAAAAGAACGTGGTGTATAGGTCATAAGGAGGTATGGTGAATGATCCGTTAAATCAAGTGCTTTTTCAATGATAAGGTTTTCCAATTTAGTGCCTTCGAACACATAATAATCCTCACGTTGCTGAAAAATGAACGGCAGTTTGACTTGTTCATAAAAATATGCGGGAATTAGCGAAGCCACATACTGTAATTCTTCTTTTTTCACAAAAATTTTTTTGTTACTTCGCTGTAAAATAGTTGGTCGCTCTTCTTGAAGCAAGATCGAGAGTTTTTTCTTTTTTTTTGGAAGAACTTCGTACATTTTGGGGATTTCATGCTTCCACATATAATTCAGTATTTTCTCGTATGGTTTCATAAAATCTTGCCCCAAACATTCCGTATACTTTTGAAAATATAAATTTTTCTTTTAGATTCGGGTAGTTACTCAATAAAATGATAAATAATGAATGAAAATCAAAAATCAAAAAAAATTACAGACATTACTATAGGTTCGTCATTATTCAATCCGAGTTTTCTTGCATTGAGACGGAAACAGTGCTGTTTTTCACATGTTTTCCCGAAAACGTTCTAAGAACATCTACGGGCAGCAAAATCACGGTATGTGTTTCTGCTTCGGCGCCGATCTCTACCAGTGTTTGCAATGTTCGTAAATGAAGCCCCTCTGGATGACTGCCGATGATATCAGCAGCTTCAGACAGTATTTTGGAGGTAATTTCCTCGCCTTCCGCTTGAATAATCCGACCGCGTCGTAGTCGTTCGGCTTCGGCTTGACGAGCAATGGCACGTTTCATTTTGTCGGGAAGTTCTACGTCTTTGATTTCCACCGCTTCGACATCTATACCCCATCTATGGACAAGTTCAGCAACTACTGTTTTTATTCGTTCATTAAGTTCTTCACGATTGCCAAGAACATCATCAAGGGGAGTTTCACCAATAGCTGTTCGTGTAGTTGCTTGAGCCAATTGAAATACCGCTTCTTGATAATTTTCCACTTCAATTATGGCTTTTTCAGGATCAATAACGCGGTAATAACAAATTGCATTGGTAAATACCGCAACATTATCTGCCGTCATCACGTCTTGCCGTGGAATTTCAATAACCTGTAATCGTAAATCTACAATCACAGCACTTTCTAGACCCGGAAGGATAAAAATAAGTCCAGGCCCACGAACACCGATAAATTTGCCAAAACGGAATACCACAGCGCGTTCATATTCATTTATCACACGAAGTGCTTTGACTATATACAAGATAACGAAAGGAATGACAAACACGAGAATTACAATTATTATGACACTCATAACTTTCACACCGCCTTTTCAAACCTTTTTTTCCTTACACTTTACTTATCAGATGTGGTAGTAGCAGTAGTTGTGTCATGTTTTTTGACAAATTCTTCTATGGATTTTAAGGCATGGAGTAATTCGGTTGGGAGCATAACTATGGTGGTCGTGTTCTTTTCTGCACCAATCACTTGAAGTGCTTGCAATGTGCGAAGATGTAAGGCTGCCGGTTTACCCTCTAACGCTTTACTTGCCTGCATTAGTTTTTCAGCCGCCATTTTTTCACCTTCAGCTTGAATAATACGGCCGCGTTTTATACGTTCGGCTTCAGCTTGTCGTGCCATGGCACGTTTCATCATATCCGGAAGTTCCACGTCTTTGATTTCCACCGTATCTACATCTATTCCCCAATCATCAACAAACTCATCCAAAATGGCTTGAATTCGGAGATTTAACTTATGTCGTTTCGACAATATTTCGTCTAGTTCGCTGAGACCAACAACTGAACGTGTAGTAGCTTGTGCCAACTGAAATACAGCTTCTTCATAATCCTGTACTTTCATAACGACTTCAATCGGATCAACAATTCTGAAATAGCAAATTGCATTAATTGCGACGGGCACGTTATCTGTGGTAATGACTTCTTGCTTAGGCACTTCGAGAGTTTTGGTTCTAATATCTACTTTGATTCCTTTTTCAAGAATTGGAATAATGTAGATGAGTCCGGGTCCCCGCACACCTTTTAAATGTCCTAAACGGAAAATAACATAGCGTTCATATTCTTTAACGTAGTGAAAACCCTTAATAAGGATAGCCAACAGTATAATTATCACAATAGGTGCAATTGCAACTAGCACAGTTATAAATTCTGTGTCCATGACCATTCACCACCTAACATCCCTTTATATCACCTTAAAAGGCTTTATATGTAAGAACACACGAATTAATCACCATCGATTTCAAGATTAAACAATACGCCGGAATTTTTCTTCTCTTTAGTAAAAAACATATCGTTTGGCAGATAATAAAATGCACTTATTGGCAAAGTAAAAAATCTGATCGAGCAGTTAGAGCGGTTAAATCTGTCTCTTATACACATCGACGCTGCCGACGATCTTACGCGTGTAGAT
>WAPZ01000209.1 GCA_015520535.1 Candidatus Heimdallarchaeota archaeon | reverse complement strand
CATTAAAATTCCCGATCAGTTTTTTATCCGTGCTCTTGAAAATGAGCGACTACTAGCGCATTTTGCACAATTTAACCAATTAGATTCCCAAAATCAAAAAGAATTACGTTACATTTTCGGGACATTAGTTGAATTAACCTTATCACGGGAAAAAAAGAAAAATTTGGGTGTGTTCTATACTCCACAACAGATCAGTGCTTTCATGAGCCACCGTGCCTTAAAATATTACCTACGGGATTTCCTTCCCACCACGCTACCCTCTAACTCCAACACCATTGAAGACTGGCTATCACACCTGAACCAAGAACAAATCGTTTTTTTACGTGAAAAATTACTAAATCTTTCAGTTTTAGATCCTGCAGTCGGTTCTGGTCACTTTTTAGACACCATGACTGAGATAATGGCTGAGTATCTTGATGCAATTCATAACCATCTAAAAAAACAACTTCAAAAGCAAGAGCTAGTTTCTCAAGAAAACCACAACCGCCGCCACCACCCCAATAAAATTAAACGTTTACTGGAAAAATGGCATCGCCTTCATACCATTACTCACATTGTTACAACAAATCTGTACGGCGTAGATATTGCACCAATTGCGATTAAAGCAACCAAAGTACGATTATTGCTGATTCTTTTAGCTCATAGCAAGAATTTAACTGTTAATGAAGTCAACGCGTTAAAAGCCATTGATAACCACATAAAACGTGGCAACACACTCATTGGATATGTCACACCACCACCTAAAATTAAAGAGAAAAAAAATGCCACTACAACGAAACATATGCTTGACATCTTCCTTGCCGAGGAAACACACATCCCGAAAAATATCCTCAATAATCTTCAACCCTTTCATTGGAGCCTTGAATTCAAAGAAATTATGAGCAAAAAGGGTGGGTTCGATATCATAATTGGAAATCCTCCATATGTTCGCCATGAAAAGATTAATTCACCTTTTATTTCACTTGAATTTGACTTTAAAAAATATCTCACGCAACACTACAATCCCTCCAGCCGTAGTTTTGACCTATCCCTTTATTTTTTACTTCGATCCATCGAATTAGCCCGCAAAAACGGAATTATCGCCTTTATTCTGACAAATAAATGGATCAAAACTCAATACGGGAAAAAAATGCGCTATTTTCTCAGCTCCACGCTTACTCTCAAAGAAATCATTGATCTAACGGGAATTCGCACATTTAAATATGCCAATGTCGACCCTCTCATTATATTCTTAAAAAAAACCCATCCCACATCAGATGATGTCTTTTCTTTTTCCTCTCCAGATACTCCTGAATCATTGGAAAACCACTCAACAACATTACCCCAAGCTTCACTCACAGAAAAACCGTGGGTCTTCCTCCCGCCCACACATGAAAAAATTAAACAGTATATTGAAACTCATACCCAGCCGCTTAAAAAACTCCACCTCTCCATAAATCGTGGCATCACGACTGGATTTAATAAAGCATTCATCATTGATAGTCACACCTACAAAAAATTGCTAAATAAAGCTACTGACGAAAATATCTCTGAAATCATCAAACCACTTATCATCGGAAAAGAACTTCAACCGTTTGTCCCGCAATGGAAGGGAAATTGGATCATTTTCACCCGACGGGGAATATCCATCGATAAGTACCCCACCATAAAGAACCATCTCCTATCCTTTAGAAAAAAATTAGAACCACGTCCATCTAATTTTAAAGGCACCTGGCATGGACGAAAACCCGGCAATTATAAATGGTACGAAATTCAAGACACCACTGCCTTCTACTCTAAAATGCACAACAACAAAATCGTTTGGAATCGTATCTCCGGTTCCATCACGTTTTCTTTCATTCCCGCACAATTCTACCTCCTTGACTCCACGTTCTTCATCACTGGACCCGAACACCTCCTAAAAACTCTCACCATCATCCTTAATTCCACTCTCACACAAAAATTCCTTATCCCACTCTACTGTGGTTCCCTTGGAAAAGGATTCTACGCCGCCGGTCACTATATGAATACTCTCCCCATCGCACTCCCACCCACCACTACTCTCTTTGAACGCGTCTTTGAATATCTCTATTTCATTGCTGCCCAACTCACTATCTCCACTAATCCTTTATTTCAAAAGATCTACCGCTTCTTTTACTATTCCATCGCCGATCCACTCGTATTTGATCTTTACTTCCATGAACATCTCAATAAAAACCAAAAAACAAAAAACATCATTACTACACTCAAAAACCTTCTCATGACTCAATTAACACCCTTTTCCTTCCATCAATGGTATTCCACCTTTTGGGATACTCAAATCACTAATAAAATTAAAAATAAATATCCATACCAGAACATTGAACTAAAAAAGCTAGAAGATCCTATTATCTCAGCTATTTATGCCACTTATGAACAGATCACACAATTAAAAGAAATCAACCACATTACAGCCACCATTAAAAAATCTCCATGGATTTCCGCAATTCTCAACTATAAAAGATAAAAAAATACGCTTACATTTTTTTAAGGTCTGATTTTGCATGTAATCCGCTGTTTTTACTTATCTAAGTGTATTTTTGATTTTTTCTCGTCCTTTTAGCGAAAGCTTTTCTAATTGTTTTTTTCACTGACTTTAAG
>WAPZ01000208.1 GCA_015520535.1 Candidatus Heimdallarchaeota archaeon | reverse complement strand
TCATTAAACTGTGTAAAACTCCATAAAAGAAGTACATCCCAATCGACTCGTTGTTGCGCTTTAAATTGTTTTAAAAACAGTACAAGCGGTGAAACTTTATCGTCAGACGGTTCAATTTCTGGAACCGCCTCTTGAATGTTTTCGGCCCGTGAAATAAGTTTAAATTTGTTCATCTGAAAGTATTGTGCGAACAAACGTTTAAACTTTTCTGGTGGCATAATTTTAAGATGTCGCATGTGTTGTAGCCGAAAACCTAAAACTAATGTCATAACAAAGAAGAATATTATGAGAACCACGACAACTAATTCTAAAGAACGACTTTCATAATAAGGACGCACAGAAACTTGTTCGACGAAAGGAGTAAAAAGTGGCGGAGTCGAAAGATTTTTATCGATCGGAACAACAGAGAGGACGAAGGTTATTGTTCCCACTTTCTTTGGAATTATACTGACAGTTGCTACATAAACATAAGATTTTTGTTGTGTTGGACTATTACCGATCAATTTAAATGCAGAATTTTCCATTCTAAGTTCAATGTTGCCGACAACACCGTTGTCAACGACTACCTGAAGTTTGAGTTGTGTAGAAAGCTTGTTTTTGCTATAAAGCTTTGCCGAAACCAGGGCTTCTTCGTATTGATAAAGAACTGCGGGCATTTGAATTTCTAAAGAAACATTTTCATTTTCAGCTGTTCTTTTCTTAGTCAAGAAAGGACTCCTATTTTTATTGTTGGAAGGGTTATTTAGACCCGAGACTAAAGAGAATAATCCTATGGAACTAAAAGTAATCAGTAGTAAGAGAAGGATCACTTTCATCTGTTTTTTGACTCTGAAAGACATTTTATCTCACTATACCTTATTTTTAACGAAATTTCTCAACGGTTGATAGGCTTTTTTCATATATTCGTTCAAACCACAGTTCCATTAACTGGAAATAGGCTGACAACTCTTGTTCAAGGTCATCTATCGTTGCGGGCTCAGCTTGGCACAGAAACGTTTCGGTAAAGTTGATTAAATTTTCATACAAAAATGGAACAACGATTAAATTGTATTCAAGTGGTACTCTTTTATATTTTTCAACCAGTGCTTTAAACACCAGTTGATCCAAAATCTTAAAGTCAATTTTTTCTAAGTTTTTAAGGGAGTCACCTTTAATGGCAGCTTTATAATCAATATGGAGCAAAAAGTCCTTAAATTCATCCCAACTCATGGCTTTAGTCGATGGAGCATTAATGATCTCTTTTAGTGCTTTTGTTCTAATTAATTCAGCCACTTCGTTTCCCGGCTGTGCCAACGGGAGAAACGTTGATTTAAAACTGGAAAACGTAAATGGTCGGAGTGAAAACACATAAAACACGCTTAAAGGTGATAAATTCGGCGTGGTTTTAAGTTTCAAATATTCATCGCTAATCTGAGTGGTTAAGCCTTTCCATATGGCTTTAGAAAGGTGAAGTTCGCTTATTTCACTTGCTGCGGATGTTTGTTCCGTCTCCGTCAACGCTACTTTAAGTCGAAATACATCCACGATATTATAAAACTCAAAACGTATACCATTAGTAAGCATTTTTTCGATTAATGTAGCAACATTGTTAAGTTGTTCGCGATTTTTATAGGAAGGAAACAACGTAGGAAAGTTATGAACGGTATCAACAATCACAATGTCAAAATCGTAGAATTTAAGCTCTTGTAACAACATATAAAGGAATATCCAGCCATTTAAAGCCCCCAATGGACGATGTAAATGCTTTCTAATAACTAAGTAGAGATTATCATTGTTCAAATTGACTAAATGAACCCGTTCTTGAAGAAATTCCGTTGAGAATTCGATGGTTTTTTCGATGTGAAACGTATTTGTATGCAAAAAGAGAATTATTTGCGTTATATCGGGGTTATTCCAGTTAAAATCAATAAATAGAATTCTTTTACCGCGTTTATGCCAATAATTGAATAAACTTAATGCTAAAGGCGTTTTTCCGGAACCACCTTTACTTGAGGTTATGATTTGAACTGTCGTTGTCACTCTATTACGCTCCATTATTCTTCAGTTTTTTTATAATAAGCGGAAATGAAATTTATGAGATCACTCATTTGCTGATGGATATCTTTTAAATTAATGTCGCTTCGATACCACGAAAAATAACATAAAAGATCATTTAAGCGTTGATGAGAAACATAAAGGTTTGGAACGACAACCATATTTGAGATTATCCCAAAATGATCCTGAATGAACGCCAACACTTTAGAAAAAATAAAATGCTGTATTTCATCCTTATTGAGCATATAATACGCATTAGTTCGTGCTAAGGTAGAAAAAATATCATTGAGCAGTTGAGTCAGTTCCGACGTCTTCACAAACAACAATTCACCATCAGTTGCTTGAACAGCATGAGTCGATGTAAATTCTTCCAAATTCTGTGCTGTGGTGCTGCCACTACTAACACTTAAGGCATTTTGTTTTAATAAAGAGATTACTTCCGGTTGTTTCCTTCGTAAAAAATCCAAAATTCCACGATGTATAGGGAAAGAACGTGGTGTAAAGACATGAATAATGGATTGATCAATTTTTAGCTCTTTAATCAATGTTTTTAAGACATCAGTCTCATTAAAAGCCGAAGAAACTTCCGTTATGGGATGTGCTTGCCAGCGTGTAAGATGTGAAAGTGTGATTCCTTTTGAATAATGCCAGATATGCCAAAATTTAAATTCAATTTCAAAGGGATAATGCTGTACGATGTCTTTAAATTTTCTTAAATGAGCTTCGATTCCAAGCAAAAAACTTGTCAGATTAAAGCCCGTATCGATTATCACTCTAATATTTTCTTTGACTTTTTTTTCAAAATTCAAAGCGTCTGGATCTAAATAAAGGTCATCTTTACCCTTTTCCTTTTCATTTTCAATTACGTTTGGAAACGTAATATTTTCACTCAATTGTCCCGACTTTATGATTTCAAATAACCCATTTAAGAAGAACCATACACGTTCAAAAGACAACATGCTTAAATTTTCCGCCATTTCAGCTAATATTACCGAAGGCTCCTCCCACGGAATTAACAAATAACCATGAAGCTTCTTGGCAAATCGAACCTCTACTTGTCGAGAGCTAGTTGGAGATAAACCACTCAGTTGAATCGTATTTTCTAAAGAGCCTTTAATGATACGATAGAAATCTGGATTGCTGAAATTTAAATCTAGTGCGATTAATTGATCTTTTCTCTTCAAATAATGATACAAAAATGTCGACAAGGCAAATAGTGTTTTCCCCGAACCGGAACGACTGCTAGTAAAGATTTCAATGATTACTTTAGGCATTGAAACTAGTTTCGCATCCTTTGTCTGTGTAGCCGCAACTCCATTATTCACTCAAAATCTCCTCCAAAATATCCTAATGTTCCAATAACAATTAATTCAAAGGCAAATAAGACTACATTCCAAATAATAAACAACGAATTCTGCAACAAGAGATTTACATCACCCGAACGCAACAATGAAATCAACGATGAAAACACCTCATAATGGCGGAAAAAGTCAAAAAGCATCTGTATAATCCATTCACGCAATTCCGCCATCAAAATCAAACTTAAGATAGCAAAACTGACGACAGTCAATACTGCCACACTAGAAATCAGATTCCAGGTATCAAAACGAACGCGAATGTAATCCTTAGTCAAACTCAAAAGGACAAAAAAGTACTGAGAAAACAAAAATAATAAGGAAAAAGTCAGCAACAAGGCATTAATTGTCGGGTCAAAGGGTAAATTGATGTTAAAAAGCTGTAACGCCATAAGGAAAAATAAATAGGCTAAAATCAGCTGTATGTTAACCATATTAGAAATACGCACATAACGAAGACGAACAAACCATAAAGAACGGTATTTAAGCAAAATAAGAATGATTGAAAACACTGAAACCAACAAAAAAAGCAGAAACATCCATTGAAGACTTACAAAATGAAACATACTCAAATATGTGAAAAAAGCGGTAATCTTTTCGTGATTGAAGGTTGACACGGCCTCAATGAAAAGGGCATTTTCTGACGAATAAGCAAGAATGAGTCGCAAAAAAATGTTTAAAAGTAAAACTAAAACAAAGAATGGAATAAATAAGCGTACATTG
>WAPZ01000207.1 GCA_015520535.1 Candidatus Heimdallarchaeota archaeon | reverse complement strand
TAATAATAGTTAACATATTGTTTTTTACAAGCACAGAGGAACAAAACGACAGATTTAATGTTGCTAAACGAGAAAGGAATAAAAATAACGCTTCAAAAAATTAATGAAAAAATGTGGTAATTATGGAGTCATAACGTGTTGTAATTCCTCAAATAACCCACAAAATAAAATAACTGCATTCGTAAAAATAAAATACATTAAATAATGACCATTAATTGAGAATACCTTGGTTAGGTGGATATGAAATATGGCAGAATTTACTATTATTGGAGGGAACGTTTCAGGTATTGCCGCAGCACTCTATTTGACAGAAAAAGGACATACTGTTACCTTGTATGAGCATCGAATTTGGAATAAACCGTGTGGAAGTGCCATTTCACTTGAATTTAAAGAATATCTATATAATGAATGGGGTGTGGAGCTCAATGAGGCACATCAAGGAAAGTATATGATTATCGGACTACCAAATGGCAATCATGTGGAAATTGAAAGTCCTTTTGTTGCGACCACACGACTAGAACTTCAAGAAAAATTACTTCAACTTCTTAAGGAAAAGGATATTTCCGTGAACATTACGGGAAAAAGATTAACAGCAACTGAAGTGATGGAAGTTGCTACACCACAAACGATTGTTGCAACTGGGTATTCAAAATTGACTCATCAACTGCTACAAAGAACATGGGATCCAAAAGACGTCGCACATGTTGTGAGATTTGACGGTATGGTAAAGAATGCTGAATATCCAGATAATCACTACATAATTATTGACAATAAAGTTACCGGCTATGGCTGGCTTTTTGTTGGAGATAATAATCATTTAAACATCGGTATTGGTGGCGAAGAACGTTCCTTGCCCCATAATTTTTCATGGAAAGCATACTTTGATCGTTTTCTTTCCATTCTTCGAGAAAAATATCACATTAAAATCGAAGATGACCTTCCCATCCAGGGATGGAAACTACCGCTTCCCGTTAATAAATGGAAATATCATGTTTCTTACGTTCACAATGGCATAGAATTCATTGGTGTAGGTGATGCCTTAGGTATGGCCCATCCTATTTTAGGTGCGGGAATTGAACCGGGTTGGTTGTCGGGATGGTGCTTAGCTGAAGCCACTGACGAAAAAGGACATATTGACACGAAAAAATACCAAAAACTCTTGCGAAAAAATATCAAAATTACTTCTGGACGACGACTGGATATTTTTTTGGCTACCATGATGCGCTCGCGACTGCCATACAAAAATTTATTTGCCTATTATGCCCTTAAACTCTTTACCAGAAAAATGATTGCTACTATGAGAAAACACCATTGGTATAAAGTGCACATCTATAATTAGTTAGGCTAATGGTCTCGGAAACCGTCAGTGAAAAAAATGGTGATAAAACAACAAACAGAAAAATCAACGCATATTTTACCATCGTATGGAGCTTTAGTACTTGCAGGACTTTCATTTGGCAGTATTCCAGTAATCTCTGCCATAATGAGAGATTTAAGCGCCTCAAGCTTAGAACAGACTTTTTTGCGCTTGGCACTTGGATGTGGAATCGCACTCATGATCATAGCATTTTATTTTAGAGAAAATTATCCAATATTCCAACGTTCTACATTTTTTTCAATTCAGATCAACTATTTCCTCCAAGGGTTCCTCTTAAGCCTTATGATTATTGTTTATTTGAGTTCTGTAGCCTTAAAAACGCCCGTTGGAGAAGCAGCATTGTTAGTTCAAATCCACCCATTTTTTACATTGTTGCTGTCCGCCATATTTCTTCGAGAAAAAGTTACACCAGAAAAGGTGCTTGCACTCGTTTTAGCATTATTTGGTGTTCTTGCTATAACGACGCCATGGAAGCAAGAAAAGTTTTTCACAAACCTATTGGGCGACCTTTTAGCCTCAGCAAACGGCCTATTTTATTCTTTATATCTTGTTTTAGGAAGAAAAAATGCCGATGATCGCTCGACAATCGCGTCTCAGCTTTCTATAGCATGGGTATTGGTGTGGGGATTCTTAACTGGTCTTCCATTGATATTTTTTCTTACGTTGCTCCCATTGCCACCAAGTTTAGGTTTATTTCGAGTGTCAATGCTCTTATCACCTTCAATCCTTATCTTAGGAATATTATTAGCACTATTTGGAAGTGTACTCCCATACGGCTTAATTATGTATGCAACAACCCATGTAGAATCTTCAAAAGCTGCCATAATTCTGTTAGACGAGCCAATTGGTGCTATAGTATTTGGATTCCTCATTTTAGGAGAAGCAATTACCTTGGAATATATTGTTGGTGGTTTTTTACTATTAACAGCAAGCAGTATAATTATTCGCTCTTTTGCAAAAAAAAGCCGTAACACCACCAAAATTAAATAAATACTGAAAAAAATTTTTTTATAGGTAAAATAGTAGTGAAAAAAGAGTAAAATAGAAAAATTGGAATATATCAAGATTTTAAGACACGTTAAAGATTTCTTCGATATTGTCCACCAACTTCGTATAATGCTTGAGTGATTTGGCCGAGAGAACAATATTGAACGGTTTCTAGCAGTTGTTCAAAGATGTTGCCACCGGAAACTGCCACCTTTTTCAATTTTAGGAGTTCTTCTTGACTTCTTTTGGCGTGTTTTTGCTGGAATTCGCGTAATCGTCGTATTTGTAAGTCTTTTTCTTCTTTTGTGGCACGGCTTAATTGTCGGACTTCAAGTTCATTAAGATCACGATTGGGATCGATAAAGGTGTTGACACCAATAATTGGCAGTTCGCCGGAATGTTTGAGTTGTTCGTAATAAAGAGATTCATCTTGGATCTTACTCCGCTGGTAAGACATTTCCATAGCGCCAAGTACGCCTCCACGATCTGATAATCGTTGGAATTCGTCTAACACAGCTTCTTCAACTAGATCTGTTAAATATTCTATTATGAAAGAGCCTTGATTGGGGTTCTCGTTTTTAGCCAACCCAAATTCTTTGTTAATGATAAGTTGAATGGCTAAGGCTCTACGGACAGATTCTTCTGTTGGTGTGGTGATGGCCTCATCATAGGCATTTGTATGAAGAGAATTGCAATTATCATAAATAGCTAGTAACGCTTGGAGGGTAGTTCTAATGTCGTTAAACGCAACTTCTTGGGCGTGCAAACTCCGGCCACTGGTTTGAATGTGATATTTTAGCATTTGACTGCGTTTATTGGCTCCATATTTATTTTTCATGGCAATTGCCCAAATTCTACGGGCAACTCTTCCGATTACTGAATATTCGGGATCCATGCCATTAGAAAAGAAGAATGATAAGTTTGGGGCAAAATCGTCGACATGCATGCCGCGTGAAAGATAATATTCCACGTATGTGAAGCCATTAGCCAGAGTAAAGGCGAGTTGTGTAATGGGATTAGCTCCGGCTTCAGCAATGTGATATCCAGAAATAGATACGGAATAAAAGTTCCGTACTTTGTGTTTGATAAAGGCTTCTTGAATATCTCCCATCATTCGGATGGAAAAGTCGGTGGAAAAAATGCATGTATTTTGAGCTTGATCTTCTTTTAAAATATCAGCTTGAACCGTGCCACGAACATTCTGCAGCGCATATTCCAGAAATTCTTGGTATTTTTCGTCGGGAATCAATTTTCGAATTTCTTCCCAACTCTTGGGTGGTGGTGTATTTTCATCGACGACCCAGTATTCACCGGAATGGACATTAAAGCCGTAACGTCCATCACCCGTTCGCACGTATGCTTCTGCAGGTGATAGCAAGCCTTGTTCAACGACCCATTTTCGTGCTTGTTGGCGGGCTGCAGTTACCATGAAGAACGCTAATATGATTGGTGCTGGACCGTTAATGGTCATACTGACAGATGTACGAGGATCACATAGATCAAAACCAGCATAAAGGCGTTCCATATCCTCAACGGTGCAAATAGAAACGCCACTTTCACCGATCTTCCCATAGATATCCGGTCGTTCATCGGGATCGGCACCATAAAGTGTTACGGAATCAAACGCTGTGGACAGCCGTGCAAAGGGTTGTCCTTGTGATAGGAAATGAAATCGTTTGTTTGTTCGTTCCGGTGGACCTTCGCCGGCAAACATTCTGGTGGGGTCTTCAAAAGTCCTCTTAAATGGATAAACACCCGCGGTGAAAGGAAATTCGCCCGGAACATTTTCTAAAAGTTGCCAGCGTAATAATTCACCCCAATCTTTAAATTCTGGTAATGCAACTTTAGGAATTCGTGAATGTGCCAAAGATACTGTATATGTGGGAACCGTGATATCTCTACCGCGTACTTTGTATGTAAAGGTGTCTTGGGCATACTTTTCTTTCACTTCTGGCCATTTTTTGATTTTTTCTAGATTTTCTGGGGTGATCTGAGATTCGTACCATTTTATTTGTGTATCTAGCATTTCCAATGTTTCTGAAAGATCTTTGGTTATTCGTGGTGGTTGTTCTTTATTTCGTGAATCAATAGGATTTGTTGATGCTTCAAGTAACATGTTCTTAGTTTCTTGCAAGTGCCACAGTTTTCGTGCATATTCAGCTTGTTTTTTTACCCATTTTTTGTAAGAACGAACGGTATCAGCAATTTCAGCTAAATAGCGTTCTCTTTCGGGTGGGATGATATAATTTCGACTGTCCAGTGCCACCGGTAAGCCAAATTCTTCTAAGTGTGATTGAAATTTACCTTTCCATTTTTCATTTAACAAGTGTGTGAGGTGGAGGTAGAGTTTATTGATACCCGGATCATTAAAGCGGTTAGCTTGTGTTCCATAAATGGGTAATTTCTCATCGGGCACCTTTTTAGTATCAAAAAGTTTATGTGAACGACGATATTGCTTCCGTACATGGCGCAATGCGTCTAAAGAGCCACGTTTTTCAAATTTATTGATGGCGATGATGTCTGCATAGTCTAGCATGCCAATCTTTTCTAACTGGGACGGTGCACCATAATCGGCGGTCATTACATAAATGGAAAAATCTGCAATGTCTACAATTTCGGTGTCTGCTTGACCAATGCCACTTGTTTCAATGATGATTAAATCAAATCCAGCAGCTTGACAAATATCAACTGCAAAATTTGCTGCTGCACTTAAAGACTTATGAGAATGCCGTGTAGCCATGGAACGCATGAAAGTACGATCAGAGTTGCTTACAGAATTCATTCGTATTCGATCACCCAAAAGGGCGCCACCTGTCTTTCGCTTTGAAGGGTCGACAGATACAATAGCAATTTTTTTATCAGGAAAATCCATTAAAAAGCGACGTATGAGTTCGTCAACTAAAGATGACTTTCCAGCACCGCCGGTTCCTGTTACTCCGATTATGGGCGCGCGTTGCTCGATGGGAAGTGTTTTTACTTTGGATTGAATTTCTTCCAATTCTTTATTGAGTTTTCCACTTTCAATACTTTCCTCTGCTGCTGTTATTAATCCCGCGGTAAATTTCCATGACTCCCAGTTATTTTGTGGGTCGGGACGGTCATTGACATGGAACTCTAATGGAGAAAAGTCACATTTCTCTAAAATGTAATTGATCATGCCTTGAAGACCCATTACACGCCCATCATCGGGAGAAAAAATCTTTTCGATACCGTATTCTTCTAATTCTTTGATTTCAGGAGGGATAATGACTCCGCCGCCACCGCCAAAGATTTTAATATGTGATGCGCCCAATTCATCTAACATGTCTTTCATATATTTAAAAAATTCCATGTGTCCGCCTTGATAACTAGAAACACAGATTCCTTGCACATCTTCTTGAATTGCCGCTTGAACAATTTCTCGTACTGAACGATTATGTCCTAAATGGATTACTTCGGCGCCACTATCTTGTAAAAGTCGGCGAATTAGATTTATTGCGGCATCATGCCCGTCAAATAACGAAGCTGCTGTAACCACACGAATTTTATGCTTGGCTTTATAAACTTCGGGTTCTTGGGGATGGATTTCCGTTAAATTTTTGTGAGTATCAGTTGACCTCCCTCTATCTGCCATTACTTCCATTTTTTTCACCCGTACTATCTGTTAACACATTTCTCGGTACTCCTTTTTAAAATGCATTTTAGTTTCATGTTTAATAATTGACGGCAAATAGTTGTTACAGATCTTTTTCAGGATCTCTTCCAATCATGGGGATCATTTTATTATAAGATTCCGGATACACGGGTTTAACTTGTGGAATTGCCTTAGGAACGGGGTATCGTACTCCATTCTTATATAAAGCTGGTAACGCTTCGATAATATCTGGAATTCGACGCTTAGGAATTGTAAAGGCAATTTCATGGTCATCAATCATCGAAAAAATGCGATCGCCATTACATGGAATAACAAATTTACATTCATCGTCACGGAGCGTTTGTACGATAATATCGGAGCAATCCAACCGTCCGGAAGCGGTGCTGTGCAATCGTCCTCCACGGTGATATAAAGCCGCTGCTATGAGTAGATTCACTTGTGCACCATTCCCATAGATTAAAATTAAGTCCGGCTCAAAAGTACAGCGGAATAATGGTGCAAAAAGCAAACCACGTTTTGTGTTTACGGGAAGTCGTGGTGTTTCAGCTTCCGTTCTTTTACCCGCCTCTAACGTTTTGGTATAAAAATTCACGCAGGCGTGACCTTCCAAGTAGTATTCGGGCATTTCTGCCATGCCGACGACAAATAGTCCGGGAATGCAATCTAAATCATCAGCAAACGTAGCAATGACCCAGCCATATTTTCGTGCTATATTATACGCCATACACGTGGTGATTCTGTGACCAAAATCACGTTTAGGTCGTTTTGCACGCGGTGGAACTTCCTCTTCTGACTCGATAATTTTAATTGCAACGGGATAACTGGTTAATTTCACATATTTGGTTAATACTTCATCTAATTGTTTAAGTTCCTCCATTAGTCAAACCTCTCCATCC
>WAPZ01000206.1 GCA_015520535.1 Candidatus Heimdallarchaeota archaeon | reverse complement strand
GTATCAATCTGACCGATTATTCAAAAAACCTACTTTTAGGGAGAGAACTCCTTCAAAAATATTTTAATGAACTTATTCAAGCTCATGTCTTACCAGATTTCGTAAAAGTCCAAATAAGTGACAACAAAATAATATTCGCTATAGAGGACAAAAAGAAAGAAAAAAAGTGATAAAAGACCAAAAAAAAGTATAAATATGGATAATACGGCTTAAATTATCCAAAATTCCATTTTTTCAATTTTCTTCTGCAGTAAAAAACTCTACGATTTCTTCCGGCGTATAATATTCATATGTGGCCAAAATATAGCGAGTTATAGTTTCTCGGAGTTTGTATACGGAAGCTTTTAGGTTAATATCCTTGTTATTTAGTTGAATCTCCCTTATTTCATCTTGTAGTTTTTTTAATGCGGGCTCTAGTTCTTTTATGAAAAAACGGACTAGTTCTGTGTATTCTGGAAGCACTAATAAATTAAGCGTAAAGTTTTCTTTTCCGCCACGTGCCTGTGGATTGGCTACAGCTACTGCCCAAGTAAACACTCTAGTCGGCGTTTCCACTATTTTATAATCAAACTCTACGGTAAGGGTTTCTTCTGGATCAACAAAGCCGCTGACGCTAAAGGATCGATCGGCTAATGAAAGCATGACGTTAATATTATCCATCAAAAATTCTGGCATCGCAAATACTGGTATTGGTCCTTCTTTTTGATCGAAATAGCATATTATAAAACCTAAAGTATGTTCATTGATTGCGGCACGCACTTTAATGTTTTCAATTTCATTGAGATGTTTTTTGATTTTTTCCTTGTCAATACCGATAACTTCCGTTTTACGCAATTTAACTACAGCAACCGCAGAAATAATAACCAATATGGAAATTATCGCTAACAAAAGTGGCCATGGAAACGGTGTTTCTTTAATTAAACTCACACGGTACGGTTGTGATGAAACATAGGCTAGAGGATTAGTAAGATTGTTTTTATCTATTGTTATAATGCGCCATTCAATTTCTTTTCCCGGCACCACGTCAACTGTTGTCACATACAAACTCCCGTTGAATGTCATTGTAGAATTTTCCCAATTAGTCTGTACATTTCCTTGAATAGTCATTAATCGGAAAAAATTTATTGAATACCCATTGTAATAATTTAATCGATCGTTTTGCTTGAAGTAAGCTTGTGTATTTGGCATTAAACTTTGATTACTTGCTTGTTGATTTAATAAAGCATACTGGAGGATAACACTTGCAATACCACTGCCATAATCGGTCACATTAGCCCAAAATACCAAAGTCCCATTACCATAATCTGTTAATCCCGCATCTAAGACCTGCGGAGGTGTGTTGTCTGCCATTTGGAAGGTTTGATTTTGCGTGACCTTATTATCAGCATTATCCGTTACAGTTACTGAAAATTGGATAAATTGATCATATCTTAGTCCATCAAGTATATAGAACCATACATCATTGGAATATTCTTTCATGGTGACAAATAAAGTAGTTTCATTGAAATTAATTGTCAATTCAACTTTTTTCAAGCCACTTTGCCATTGAGTATGATCATTGGCTTCAACGAAAATTCCCACTGAACTATTTTGATAGTCTTCAATGGAATCTTGCGTGAAATTTACGTAGGGCGAAACTGTATCCGTTGTGACGAAACCACGCTGGTAATCATTAGCCAAACTGGTATTTTCTGCTAGTCCACTTGGATCACTAGCACGTAAAATGGTATAATTGACTAAAGTGTTCCAATTCACGTTAATAGTTGCTATCCATAAGGTAGAGTTAAAGCTTGCTGTAATTTCTGTTGTATTATTGTTATTTAACTGGTAACCAAAAGTCACAGCGCTTACTGTTCCCATGTCATCAGTAACGTTTGCATACAAAAGCACAGTTCCATTCCCGAAGTCAGTATGTCCTATCATTTCAATTTCAGGTGCAACCGTGTCGATATATACATCTTGGAGTGTGCTCTGAATCAAATTTTTGGCGTTGTCTTCAGCGATGAATTGTAAATTTATGGCTTGTAACGCGCGGAATCCCGTAAGCTCTTTGATATAGTGCGTTCCATTAAACGGCATTACATAGTTTTCTTGGTCAATGCTTACATTAACTTGTTTTATGCCACTCCCATAGTCTCCATCAACTACAATTGCCCAAGCTAATATTTTACCGGCTGACTTTATTTCAACTCCACTTGACGCTATGGTTGGGGCGATGGTATCATTTACAGTTAATACAAGAGTGGTTTTCCCGATATTACTGGCAGAATCATATGTTGACGCTTCGACATTTAATGTAGTTCCGTACGGGAATAGGGATTGATATGACCAAACTCCCAATTGATCTTTGCTCATTTCTGTCACAATATTTGTTTGACTATTCATGGTAATGTTAAGCTCAATTGGCGGTTCTGGGTTTGGTAAACTTCCCCACTGATCGGTTACAGTAGCTTTGAAGGTGATTAATCCCTCTATCTTCGAATCTGACTCCCAAAACAAAGAGATTTTTGGTGCTGCTGTATCTTTAAGAACTATAGAATTGTAAGATGTTAGTTCATCATTCGTATTAACGTTTAAAAGGTTGCCCGCCGAATCATTTGCTACTACTTGGTAATAAAGTGGAAAACCTGGAGAACCAATATTCTTTATTGTGGCATCGAAATGTGTGCTCGAAGTTGCGTTCATTGGAACTTTGTTCCACGATACCAGATTAGTGCTATAATACAATAAAATCGTTTCTGCAGCACTTGGCCAGTCAGTTACGGTAGCATTAAAGTAGATGGTGCCATTTCCATAGTCGGTAGCATTTATTTGTCCCTCGGGGGGAATAATATCCGTTATGATTTTTGGGCTGACACTTGCGGTCAATGACGCTTGATTACCAGCATTATCACTCACATTCACCCAATATTCGACTGTATCGTTAATGCCAAACGTGTAGTTGATAGAATAACGCGCACCTGTGTCATGAAGTAGATTTAATGACGTAGTTGTCGTCCCATTTATACGAAGGTACAAATAAAAACTTGTTAAATTTAAGCCGCTCCCATAAATCGCATCAGTAGCATTTACATAGAACCATGCATTTCCTTTATTATGGGAGTTGATGGTGTCATACAAGT
>WAPZ01000205.1 GCA_015520535.1 Candidatus Heimdallarchaeota archaeon | reverse complement strand
CGTCAAAATAATGGAAGAATATAAAAAAATTGTTGAAAAATAGAAATAACTGTAATAATTCATATAATATGTTAAACAAAACGAAAAGAGGTTATCAAAATGGCGATTTCAAACATATTGGAGGGAACACGCGTTTATTTATCTGGACCAATGGATTTTATTGGATCTCGAGTCATCGAAAAATTTTACGGCTGGCGCTCCATTTTAACCCCAGTTTTAAAAGCACTGGGAATTACGGTTTTAGATCCTTGGAATAAACCAAAAATTAAGGGCTTCAAAAATTACGGCAATGAAGGAATCATTCCTTCAAAAAAACAATATGAAAAGGATTTTTGGACCAATGATGAAACTCGAGCTCGCTTCGAAACCGATTTTTGGGAAACCGTTCATATAGACTGCAGAATGACGGATCTTTCTGATTTCTTAATAGCCTTCGTTCCTACAAATATTTACAGCGTCGGAACTGTCCATGAAATCGTAATTGCAAGAAATCAACTTAAACCCACACTTCTAGTCAGCCCACCTGTCAAATACGAATTCTTTCCCGAAATTGCCCAATTACCACCCGAAGCCAAAGAAGCACTCAAATATTATGGCTTGAAAGAAAATCCACATGGCATTCCTAGTCAATGGTACGGTGTGGTAGTTGGCGGAAATTACTTCTTTGATGGTTTTGGCTGGGAAGCACTTGACATCAAAGCCGACAACTTCTACGATTCTCTGATTGACACTGTTATCAAAGACTCAAAACCCGACCCATCAGAGAAGAAAAAATACGATGAATGGCTGCAAGTAAAGGAATGGGTCGAAAACATGAAAGAACTCCAACAACTTCATGGAAGTATTGCGGACCACATTAAAGTCAAGGATGAAGAAAGAGAACTGCTAGAAAAAGAACTTGAAAACCCTAAAGAAAAACAACGCCGATATTTCTGGTACAACACACCATATACCCCCAAACGTTCAGTTCTCTACCAACTCTTCAAAATCGGTAGCGGTATTATCCCCACTCGCCTCCAAATGGTAACCGCCATCGACGATGAAGGAAATGTCCGATATCATAGCTATAAAACCATTGACGACAGCTGGCTCCTTATGAGCCATGAAGAAGAAGGAAAATAAATCTAGTAAATGAAGAAAACTAAATAATGTAGTGATCCAGGCTAACTCCCCAATTTCTCCAAAATCGGAATTATACATAAAAATACAAAATCTTCTGCACCTATATTCTTATATCCATGCGGTTCATTGGGCGGAACAAAAATCACATCACCCGCCTTTACTATCTTTTTTTCCTTGTCACTAAAGACCTCAGCCTCTCCCTGAAGCACGTATATTTCATGCTCTTCAGGATGGTGATGAAGACCTATATTACCACCCGGCTTCATTGTAAAACGCCTCATAGCATAGTGAAGACCTTCTTTCTTATCTATTAACCATTGAATATCCGTTTTTGTGGATCCATAGTCTGTTACAGCTTTTTTATCCACATCATCTGCATGTTTCACCCACATTTTACATACACCCGAACTTCAGTTTTATTTCCATTATTACTGCCTTCCTTTGACTGCATATAAACGTTTTCTAAATATGCAAGTACCCACCGACCCGTTTGTAAGAACTGGAACTTAATCTTGAAGAAGAAGTACATTCGTCTTACCATGTGATTTATTTTATTTATACGAACTTCTTTCTAGGAACCGTTCTTGCAGTAGAAATTGGGGGGTAAGTACCCGTAAGTAAATGAGCGTTATTGGAAGGGATCAGAAACTTATTTCTATTGATGATGATAATTCATTTGGTAAGACGCGATGACGCATTGAAAAGCCCTTAACTACGCTGTGAAAAGGTACCCCTTGACTTCCATTGGAAAACCTCCGAAGATAAAGAGAGATTGTTTTTTTCTTGTTAACATGTGAAGCGATGTGAACATTGGATTAGAAAGAAAATACGGTGAAATTGGGGGAAATTATTAAGAAAACAAGGGAAAACTTAACTTTCACAAACCCCTTGACTTCCACTGGAAAATTATAATTCGACTAATACTTTTTTTAGCGTGTTGCTTGTGTCGTAAAAACTCTAAATAATGTGAATATGTGAAAATATGGTTTGATAAACTGGGTAAAATGGGGAAACTCAAACCTATTTGTTTTATTTAAATTAAAACCTCTGTTTATTAAAATAATTGTTCAAATAAAGCTCTGAATAGGCGATATTATCGGAATATGTGATTAAATTTATTAGGGGGGTAAGTGAATGAATGTGAATGAGTAAAAACCTGTGAACAGATAAACTACAGAACAGTCAACGCTCCAGGGGAAGGCGTGATACAAAGGCGGTAAATCAAAGTGAAGAAAGTTAAGACGTTAGAGATTACAAACGAATTGGGTAAAATTAAGTTAACATTAGAAGGCGAGGTTACAACGCATTTTCTTAAGATAGTTTCAGTATTAGAGCATGTAATGAATGAAATAGTAGAAGGGAATACTAAAAGTGATTCAAAATCAGGACAAGGAGTTGGGAGTCAGAGTTCTTCAGTGGAAAGTTTTGTTGAAAAGCTGGAAAATTTAACGATTAAGGATCGGGTGCTTTATATCATTAAGGCTGCTGTTCGTCATGGGTGGTGTAATTCTCGTGAAGTGCAAGAGTTATATGAGCACTATGTGAATAAGAAGATCAACTTATCTACAGTGAGTACGTATTTGTCACGATTAGAGGATGAAGGTTATCTGGAACGACGAGGGAGTCGGGCAAATTATGAGTATCGAATTGTTCCAGAAAAAATTGAAGAGATACCTGAGATAGAATTGCCAAAAATAAAGGAGTAATAGACAGAAAGAAAAAGGAATGAGAAAATTTTTTGTTTTTATAAAAAGAGTGGCGGCAAAAGAGAGACCAAAAAAATACCAAAAAGAGAGCTTCCAAATCCCGCTAAGATGTTGACAGCATCATTATTGATGAGTTTCCACCCGCGTGTTGGAGTAGTCGCTGATTGGCACTTGGTATGAAACTTTTTTTCTGTTTCCTTATCACAAGTAGGACAATAGTACATTTGTTGGATAGTTGCCCCCAGAAAACTATCAATAAGACTACCTAAGAGTCCAGCTAATGTTATGATGACAGAGATAATGAATACGATTAGAAAATTGGTTGTTGGGTCGTGTATTGTTGGAAAGAGGAGCGACCAAATGAAAAAGGTGCTGGCAATGAGAATAGAACCTATAAGACTGGCGAGTGTTCCTAAAAGGGTAATACCACCAGATGTTCCTTTGGGGACGATTTTAAAGGGCTTTGTTATGAGCCGCGGCGGTTTTTCTGAAAGTACTCCGAGTTCAGTGGCAAAGGTGTCGGCGTTGACCGCAGCTATATAGGCGATGCTTGCCACAAAGAGTGGTGCCGTAATAATATTATTCGTTGCAAGAACAGTGAAGTTGATATTGAAGATAAAATAAAGGAAGGAAAAAATAATGGCACCAATACTATTTGCAATCACCTGACCGGAATCACGGGTAGATCCTTTTTCGAAGACCTCTTTAAAGTTTTTTTTCTCAGATTTTTTCACGAAGCTGAGTGATGAGGCAGTAAGGAAAAAAACAATAAGGCACAACCACGCTAAGGGGTTGATTAAAAAAAGGGTGAAACCCACTAATGCCGCGGTAAATGTGGCCTTTGGTTGTAAAAATTTTTTCTTTAAAGAGATCAAAAGAACAGGTAGATGGACTAAAATGTCTATCATAAGTGGAAGTAGCCAGTTTTGTTGAAGAATATCAATTGTCAAGGGATTCATCCAACCATGGCCTTTCTTCAAATTATGTTATCTTTATTGAAGCAATAAAAATTCGTTTAAACCGAATTGAAACCAGTTAACTGGATTAAATAAACACACAAAAGGAAAGAAAGAAGAAGTAAAACCCTTGTTAGGTGTTACAACTATATAGACTTTGTATTTGCTTGCGTTATTCTGATCCAAATTCTTTTCGTTTTTCGATGAAGAAATTAAGGATGTCAGCCAATTCTTGTTCCGATTTATCAGGGAGTATAGGTTTGAGGTCAACTACTTCAACTGGGTTGATATTTAAGATTTCAACTACTTGAAAACGCGTAAGATTAAACTTATTTTGGAATTCTTGAATGAGTTCTTCAGAATAAATACCATCTTTCCCAAAGTCCATGGCATATTGTAATGCTGTTCTTAAAATTTGGTTGAGGTCTGAATCTTTTGCTCGTTCACTTAAAATACGGTAAACCTCGGCAATCGGCACCTCTTTTTCTTCGATGACCTCTTTTTTTATGCTACTCATTTAAAATATCTCCAATTTGTTAAAATTTTATTACATCACATTACCGGGAAGGCATCTTATATTATGGTAAAGGAAATAAAGACGATAAAGGAGCAAAGAGAGATTGATAGGACGGCTAGAAAGACAGTATGAATAGTTAGTGGCTGAATAGTGGATTTATTGAACAAGTATGGAATAAATAGAAAAAGTTGTAATGTTGTTAGAATTTATGTTTGCGGAGGTGTTCTGGGAAGACAATCAGCGTTTTATAGCGTTTATGATCTCTCACTTTGACTAAATAGGCTCTTCCCCGTTTTCCCATTATTATGCCGACTTTTCCATGGAAACGTCGGTGTGGCATTCCTTTATGGACGCTGGGCTCTACCACGATATCCACATATTCGCCTTCTTTGTATTCCGTCAGTATACGGGAAAGTGGTACCATTCCTCTTTTCCTTGGGTGTTTTCGAAACACACGTCTAGTACGAAATCGCGTTCCTTTTGACGTACGAACCATTTTTAAGTTCTCCTATGTCTTTTTAATCTTCTTTGATGAGTTATTAGTAAAAGGTGCGACAAAATCTTCGATACTCTCTATGCATCTAAAAAAAAAGACGTTTATAAATCCTTCAACTGGAAACGGTATTCGTACTGCCTTGAAAACTATACGTTATCAAGAATTTTAACAATTTTTGATAAAAAACGGGCATTTATAGATTAAAAAACTTTTGAATTGCGGTATTTAATAGGGAATTTCATTCTTGGATGGAAATATTGGTTATGTTAAGCATTTAGTCGTTATTCTACTAGATCTAGATATGGAAATGCTTTTTCTATTAATGGAGAGATGATATCCTCAGCTTTATGTAAATCAACCAACCCGGGGCGTAATTGGAACGTATTTACTTTGTTGGTTGCTTCTAAATATTTCATCAGTTGTTTTAGGGACTGCATGACATACCATGTCGGCTTTGCCGCAATAATAGCAAAAGCAAACCGATCAGTCTTACTAAATTCCAATAAAATCGTGTATTTGGATGAAAGTAGTTGTTCTAAAAAGATGTTTTCTTGAAACGCATCTTTAAAGAGCGAACTTATGGCGCTTAATACACCAGTTAGGAGGATTTCTTGAAGTGGCTTTAGTTCAAAGCCGCGTGTTTTTACTTTTTTGTTATAAAAGCATACGCCCGTGGTATCAAAGCCCAAAATGTGATAGACAGGCGATGGTATTCGATATATGTAATCCAGATTAGTTAAATACGTTATTACAAATCCTATAACACCTAAAAGACTGATAATATCGCTAATAAGATAGATAGAAATCCCATTTAGTTCTTTAACGAAACCTAAATCACCAGAAACCGTGAACCATGCTGCTATCAGCAAAAAACCTAAAGAAATTATCTCTTGGAGGTTTTCACGCTCTTTATAAATCGTAAAATACCGATATGATTGAACAATAGCAAATATGCACACGGAATTGATTAGAATAAAATAACTCACAT
This sequence comes from Candidatus Heimdallarchaeota archaeon, assembly GCA_015520535.1. Lineage (GTDB taxonomy): Archaea > Asgardarchaeota > Heimdallarchaeia > Hodarchaeales > S146-22 > S146-22. The sequence continues at coordinate 7,794 of WAPZ01000205.1, read as the reverse complement.
CGGCTAAAGTGACATAAATTTCGGGAATATCTGGAATTGTTAGAATAATGAGGTGAAGTACAACTGATAAAACAGTTATTGAGCTAAAATAAGCTAAACGATAGGAGTTTGGGACTAATTGTAAGCCTAATTCATAATGTAACTACAGTAAGAAAAAGAGCCCAGAATAAAAGCAAATAGAAAGCGCCCAAAATACAAACGAAGTGGAGCTAGGAAGTAAACTCTCAATTAAAGGAAAAGAAAAATCGCCACTTGATAACAACGCAAATGTCAAGCCAAAAAATCCTAAAAAAATGCTTGTTGTCAAAGCTGGCGTGTAACGACCCTTATTATACGTTTGAAAAAGAAAAAGAAATGCTAGTATCCCAATACCAAGCCATATAAATAATAACACCAGCATTTCTATCGATATTGCTGTCACACGCACCACTCGCCTATTGAAAAAGTCGCCCTCACTCCTATTTAAATCTCGTTAATGAATGAGGAATACAAAAATAGTGAAAAGATAAAAACAAGAAAATCTATAATTATATTGGGATGGATATAGAAACAAAGGTTTATTCGACTCTAAAGAGATGTACAAATGAAGATGAGAGTCTGTTTGTGATAAAATAAGAAAAGGGCGAGTGGTCTAGAGCTAAATAAAAGCGGACAGCCTGGTATGATACCTGTTTCGGGAACAGGTGGTCGGGGGTTCGAATCCCTCCTCGCCCACCACATTTTTTGGAGAAATGAACATGCTTTTTTGTTTTTTTAGTTTTTTGTGGTTGTAGGCGAGCAGTAGAGTGACGTTCGATGGTTGATACGAGTGGAGCAAATGGGCGTTTTCGTCGAGTGTTGTACATAGGTCGTTTTAATCCGGTGCATTTGGGTCATATAGAGGCATTAAAATATATTTTTGGGAGAGAGGGTAAAAGTGGGGAGATAATAATTGGAATAGGGAGTACTCAGCACAGTCATTCGTTGAAAAATCCGTTTACAGCGGGCGAGCGGTTGTTGATGTTACGTCGGGCGCTTTTAGAGTATGGTTTTCCGTTGGAGCGGGTGTATGTGGTTACGATACCGGATATAGAACGGAATGCGTTATGGGTTTCTCACGTGGAAAGTTACTGTCCTCCCTTTAGTCGTGTATATTCGAACAATTCATTGGTGCGTCGTTTATTTAAGGAGCGAAAGTATGAGGTTTTAGGTATTCCTTTGATCAATAGAAAAGAGTTTCAGGGGACGGTGATTCGGAATCTGATGCTTCATGGTGGTAGTTGGGAGCGGTATGTCCCCAAGTCGGTATTAGACGTTATAGAAGCGATACATGGTCTTGAGCGGATTCGTGAGCTTCAAGAGACGGATTATTGAATTAGAGTTTGCTTATTATTGTAATATAGTAGATATGAGAGTAGTAGTATGTGTTAAGAATGGTAGAGATAAAGCCTTTGGCGAATCCTTTTAGAGAACTTAAGCCGATAGTTCCGGCACGAAAGTTATTAGAGCAAGCGAAGTTGCGGGCGATTAGAAGTAGTCCGGTGGGTATTTCAGATCGTGTGCATCCGTTAGTGCGAGTGAAGCGGGTAGAGGAGCATCGACTTCTGAAGTTTGAGACGTATTTGGAAGACAAGTTAGATGAGATAGTACGTTCCTTTCCGCAGTTGGATGATGAAGGTCTCCATCCTTTTTATTTAGAGATGTTGCAGATAATAGTTCCTTTAGATGAAATGAAGAAAATATTAGGGTCGATTTTGGGAACGCTCCGTGTGATACGTCAGATACGACGTGAATATGTGAGGAAGATTCGGTATGCGAATCGTCGTTCGGAGGCGAAGCATTATCGTTTTCAAGCGGTGGGGAGAATTTCTTCGTTGATTCGCCAATTAAGTACGCGCTTGGAGATGTTAGAATCTATAAGGCGCCAACTAAAGCGTTTGCCAAATATAGATCCAAATCTTCCGACATTGTGTTTAGCGGGATATCCAAATACTGGTAAAAGTTCTTTTGTGAGAAATGTTACCCGTGCTCGTGTGAAAATAGGAGAATATCCATTTACGACAGAAGAGGTGCATATCGGGCACTGTGAGATAGATATAGGACAATTATATGGCTATCCCATTTCCTTTGAGTTGCCGTGGCAGATTGTAGATACACCGGGAATATTGGATCGTCCATTAGAAGCGAGAAAAGCAATTGAATTGCGCGCATTGGCAGCAATAGAGAGTTTAGCTTCCGTAATACTTTATTTATTTGATGGAGCTTTAATAGAGATAAAAAGTGTTCGTGAAGAACAAATAAATCTTTTCAAGCATATAAAGAAAATATTACCGGACATCCCTATTATGTGGGCAATTTCGAAAGAAGATCTTGTTAAAGAGCGTGGTAACCTAGCTGAATTACAGAATATATTAGAAAACGAATTGAGTAGCAGTGGTTTAACTATACAAACTAATAATCCTATAAGCTGCGAAACTGCGCTAAAAAAGATAGTCAAACATTCGAAAGTGCGGCGTCTTGTCGAGAACAGGTTTTTAAAAATAGCTGAAAGCTCTTCTTCAATGTAATAGAGTGCGAATGGAGATAAAAACCGAAATTATCCTTGGACGCGACTATTATGAAACGTTATGCCTTTCGTGTAGCGTATATAGGCTGGATGGACAATAAGATTGCCGGTTTTCAAGAACAGACCGATCAAGAAACTGTTTATAGTGTGCTTATGCGGGCGTTTCTGGAAAATGGTTATGAGCCTCAATTTTCTGGGAAGCGTGGTTTTGCTTTTGCGGGTCGTACTGATAGAGGTGTAAGTGCAATCGAGCAAACTATCTCATGTGATTTTTTTGAGGAAATAGAAGATAGATTTCTAGTTGCTGTAAACAAAAGTTTGCCGGAGTGGTGCCGCATTTGGGCGTATAGTGCGGTTTCTGAGGATTTCCATCCTCGGTTTGATGCTTTGTATCGTCAATATGTGTATTATAGTTACGTAGAGCCGGATACATTTGATGTAAGAGAAGTTCACAAGTCGATGTCGCTATTAGTGGGTCGACATAATTTTTATATGTTTTCAAAGCGTAGTGACAATCCGATGGAGCATTATCAACGACATCTTTATTATATAGGTCTTGAACAGTTGTCATTTGGTTTATATCGGTGGACGTTTCGTGGTAATGCTTTTTTAAGGCAGCAAGTGAGACGTATGGTTTCGCATCTTGTTCAAGTGGGCAAAAAAGAGAGTGATTTTCGGCAGACATATAATCTTTTGATGCAACAAGCTTCTCAAAAGCCGGCGTCGGCAGATCCACATTTTTTGGTGTTAGAACATGTTCATTATGGAAACAAAGTTAAATGGATCTATTTGGGGAGAAAAATTAAGAAATGGCTTATTAGGTTAAGGAAAATGTATATAGAAACCTTATTGAAAGCCTATTTATGTAAACATTTTGATGAAGATTTAAATGAGAGTATAATTAAGTGAAAAGGGTTTTTGAGATGAGAGCAGTTTCATGGGCTAAGCATCTTTTTAAACGAAGAAAAAGCCGATTTTTTCGGCAGATGTGGCGGATGTGGAAATTTCATCGTACTTCTTTTTCAGACATTTTGCAAGACATGTTTGATGTCCTCGCTGAGTATGATTCACGGTTTACGTTCCCGACGGTGGCTTCAGTTGCGATAACACATCCGGAGTATGTCTCCCAGTTAAAAGAATCCCCGCATGAAATAGCAAGTCATGGGTATAAACATGTTAAATATCAATTTTTGAGTTATAAGGCACAATGGAAAGAGTTCATGTTATCTTCTTCCGCTTTTAAATCGTTAAATGTCAAAATAAGGGGTTTCCGTGCGCCATACAATAGTTATACAGCTGATACATTAGAGCTCATCGAAAAGTTTGGTTATGATTGGGACATTGGAATTGGCTTTACAGAGGCATATTATAAAGAAGGAAGAATTTTTCAGCCGTTACGTGAAGATGGGACGAAATACAATTTTTTTAGCGTTCCTTTAAGTCGATGGTCGGATGACAAACTGATTGATAAATTACAATTAAATACAAATCAGATGGTAAAAATATATGAGCATTTGATCCATAAAACCGCACAAAAAGAAGGAATTTTAATGCTGGAGCTTCATCCAATCCGAATTGGACAGAAAAAATATCTTCCCGTGTTACAAAAGATTTTAGAGGTTGCATCTTCCGAGGATGCATGGATTCCAACCGTTTCTGATGCCATAGCATATTGGAATGCCCATAAGCGCTGGAAAAATGCCAAATTTTGTCTTTTATTAACGGGAGATATCGACAACTTTACATTTACGGATTATTTAAGGCGGCTATTCTAAAAACTCGCTGTGGTTTTTTGTTGCAGATATGGAAAAATGATAAAAAGGGCATTAATGTCGTGCGATATAGAGAATGAATCAAGAATAGTAGCTTTTACTAGTCTTATTAAGTAGAACAATAAAAAGAAAAAGATGAAAAGGAGATAAACATGTCCACAATATTACTAAGTCTTAAAGACGCTCTTATGAATCGCTTGGAGTATGCCAAAGAGAGAATACCACGAGAAAAAGTGTTACTTTATTTCAGTTTAACGTTAATAGTTTTGATTGCATTTGTCAGTCGTATAATGCCAGCATTTCGTTATGAACCTATTTTAAAAGGTAATGACCCTTTTATTCAGTTAACCGCAGTAAAAATTATTATCGAAGAGGGTTTTGGCGCCTTTCTGACATGGTGGGATAAAACGGCGTGGTATCCGACGGGATATCCCCGTGGTGCGAGATTATACATAGGAACGCCTTTTGGTGCTGTATTCATTTATTATCTTATGAATCTGTTGGGTTTTCCAATTAGTATGGAAGTTGCCGCCTATTACGAGCCCGCAGTGTTTGGCACTTTAAGTGTTATTGCCATTTATTTTTTAGGGAAGGAGATAGGCAATGAAAAAGTTGGACTTTTAGCCGCGTTTTTCCTTAGTTTTTCACCTGGACACTTGCAGCGTTCTACAGTGGGATTCTTTGATAATGAAGCAATCGGTATCTTTTTCTTAATTCTAACATTATACTTTTTTGCTAGAAGTTTGAATCGTGATAGTTTGATGGACGCTTTTATTGCGGGATTATGCTTAGGTGGAATAGCAAATTCTTGGAGTGGTTTTATTTACACCCTCGATCTTTTAGCCTTATATGTCCTCATAATGATACTTTTTCAGAAATATTCCGATCGCCTTTTGAAATCTTATGGACTAACGTATACCGTGTTTTTATTGATAGCCTTATTGACTCCTCGAAATCTTTACGCTAAAACCTTATTTTCCGTCAGTGTTCTGGGTCCCGGTGTTGTTTTGTTGGTATTAGTGTTATTTGAGTTGTATGATGTATATGGACAATATCTGAGCCAAGAACAAAAAAACCTTCTCTATCGTGGTGTTATTATTAGTAGTGCACTTATCATTGTGTTAGGCACGGTTGCTATAATTATACGCCCTTCCCTTGCCAACATAGCATCTAAGTTTATAACAACGGTGTTACCCTTCTTTCGTGACCAAACACCAATTTTAAAGTCAGTAGCTGAGCATCAAACAGTGGCATGGGCTACAATGTATGAAGATGTCGGAGGCTTACTACTTTTCATTCCTATTGGTATATATTATACTTATAAAAGACCGACTGAAATGAATCTCTTTGCGACGATTTATATGTTAACGGCATTGTATTTCGTTGGTAGTATGGTACGGTTAGTGCTTATATTTGCCCCTGCAATAGCATTATATTCGGCGAAGGTCATTGTTGATACCCTAGTGCCCTATATAATGATTTTTCAACAGAATTTCTCGTCTTATCAAGTGCGACGACGGCAGTTTTCGGTAAGTTTGGGTCCTGAACAAGTTCTTATGGCTTTTGGCATAATAGCCGTGGTACTATTTTCTGTCACTTTCAGCAGTATGCAATTTGTTGAGAGAAATGCTGCTACTCCCCAATCAATACTAACACCAACAGTGAAAGGTCAACGTGTGGCAATCGGGAACGACTGGCAGGAAGCAATCAAATGGATTAAGGAACATATGTCGGAAACAAAAGACGTTGGCTTGTTCTGGTGGGACTATGGGTATTGGATTCATGTAAATGCTAATGCAACGGTACTTGTTGATAACGCCACAGGGAATCAGACACAAATTGGAAATGTCGGTGCAGCTTTAATGTCCACACCTGATATTTCACTTAAAATTATGAAGCGTTATCATGTAACTTATGTGGTGGTAGTGGTAGCACAAGGTCGAACATTTCAAGGATTTGATAGTGATTTAGGAAAAGTTCCGTGGATGATAAGAATTGCTAATAAAAGCGGTGATCTTGTGACATTAAATGTCCATGATTACTTAGAACTAGATCCTTCCGGAAAACGCGTCATCAGTTATATCAATAAATTTTATAAGTCTACTTTCTGGGGACTTTTAACAGAAGGAGTGTCTGCTACAATCTTTGGTGCAATAACACAGTATGGCCCAGTGGATAAAAATGCACAGCAAGGATTTGCCCCGGAATACAGACCGTACGCTAGTGCCTTTGAGGAAGCATATTTCACGTCAAACCAGATGATCCGGATCTTCCGTGTAAATTACGATAAAGCTCCACCGTCAATGACGTGGGACTTAGGTGACGCTGCACAATAAGTGAAGAAAAAACCTTTATGAACATGAAAAACGGAGTGTATGCCCTATTAAGGGCGCTATTCTTTTTTTCTCTTTAGCCATCTGCTAAGAAGTTGAAGAGGCTTATTTTTGTAAAAATTTAACTAAAATTTGTGCAACTTTTTTTCCGCAAGAAGAAGATTCCCATTTTATGAGTTCATGATGCGAGCAGTTTTTTACAGTAAAATTTTTGGCACCCGGTAGCGGAACACTTCTGGCTTCAATCAGGCCGTCATTAGGTAGAGGCCCAATATGGATAAAAGGGAAATCTTTTCTGAAATTTATGCGCCACAGAGTCCATCCATTCCAGAGATCATATAATAGATTTCCTTTCGTGATTCCGCGGACTGTAATCCAATTTAAATGTTTAAAGGGCTTAAAATCTTTATTGATTTGTTTGATCCATGAGCTATTCCAAGAAAATTGGTGGAATTGATAGCTATGAAAATTGAATAAATCATCTTCTTCAATTTCTCCGTCAGCTAGGTCGTACAAGAGTTTAAAGGAGTTAATAGCGATTTGTAAAGGTAAGGTAGTCTTGGCGAGTTTTGAGGCGATTTGAGAACCTTTATTTGCTGTTCCTAATAAGATTAAGTTGTTAATCGGAAAGTTTGCCAAAAAAATGTGGTTGTCCTTTTTTTCCGTAAAATATTGGACTAGACAACGAATGACGAGTCCACCTAAGCTGTGACCTATGAGGTCAAGCGAAATATCTTCGTCATTCAGGGAATTAGCCATGTCTTTAATTTCTTGAAAGGCTTTTTTGGCTAAAGAGTCATCGTGTGGATCGTTATGCTGATAGATTGGTGTGAAGATGTTGTGGGGACGCGTTTGATCTAAGCCGCGTTTGGAGTCATAATAGGAAATCTTCCAGATGTCGACATAGATTTTTTTGAGAACGGGATCAGTACGAATGAAGTTTTCGATTTCGTTCATGGATTCTGGGGTATTATAAAAGCCATGAATTAAAATGGCGATTTTTTTACTCATGTCTATCACATTTACTTTAAATTCTTTTATTTTAGTGGCTGAAAAACAGAAGTTTGAAAAATACCACCGTTATAATATTTATTATAGATCATTTTAAAGGGTGCAAACCGTGTGAATAGATTTTCTCTTCCAC
>WAPZ01000204.1 GCA_015520535.1 Candidatus Heimdallarchaeota archaeon | reverse complement strand
CAGAATGCGAGAAATTACTCAGATTAGAGGTCGACATTGGTGGTGAAGTAAGACAAATCTTAACCGGCCTTGCACATCTTTATAAACCAGAAGAATTGGTCGGAAAATATCTCCCAGTTCTGGTTAACTTAAAGACAAAGAAAATAAAACAGTATAGATCTGAAGGCATGATTTTGGTAGCGGATGTCGGCAATGACCACTATGTCTTTTTGACACCAGAAAAAGAAGTTAAACCGGGCGCTAAAGTTTGTTGAGGCATCATCTCTTCCATACATTTTTTTATCTTTTTTGAGTGCGCTCTTTTAAATAAAACTTTTCCTATGCGAATATCAAGTTTTTCAAAGTCCTCAATGGAAACTTTTTCTGTTTTCTTTTTCTTTTTTGTTTTTTCGCCTTTTTTAGTGGCATTTTTCGGAAGTTTTGACGTTTCACGTGCACCGAAACGTTGTTTCAGTTCTTCGATCTCTTTATCCTTAATTTTTGAAAATAAAGGTGTTGCCTCACTTTTGACTTTACGCCCAATTAAACACTCAAAGTCAATAACGTTTTCCCACAATGTTTTATGAACAACTTTTGGATCTGTATATCCCAATAACTCAAAAATTTTCTCAGAGCTGAATGGTATATATGGTGCACTTACGATTGCAATTATGCGTGCTAAATGTGCACTTACGCTCAACGTAGTCGCGGCATGTTCTTTATTAGTTTTAACAGCTTTCCAAGGTTCTCGTTCTTGGAAGAATTTATTAGCCCGTTGCCAGAGTTCTCGAAGCACAAAGGCGGTTTTTTGGAACTCAAAATTGTCCATTTCCATTCGATAACGCGATAATAAGTGGTTAATATCCGCTAATAAGGCTTTCACATCAGGATCATCAAGATTTGCACTCGGAATTTTACCATCGAAGTGCTTGTTAACAAAGACAACAGTTCTTTGAATAAAATTTCCTAATTGATTATTAAGGTCATGATTCACAGCTTGCTGAAAGCCTTCCCATGTGAAATCTGTATTTTGACGTTCAGGAGCTATTAATAAAAGATAATATCGCCAATAATCAGCGGGATAGAGTTTTAAGGCTTGATCTGTAAAAACACCTCGATTTTCGCTGGTACTAAATTTACCACCTTCGTACGTTAGCCAATTGAATCCTTTAATCATCCAAGCTAAAATATAGCCATCATCGGCACCAATGAGTGTAGCTGGCCATGTAACGGTATGAAAGGGAACGTTATCTACTCCCATAAATTGTATCAATTTCGTATGAGGATCTTTCCAATACTTTTTCCACCGTTCTGGATCCCTTATTTTCTTAGCCCACTCTACTGTAATGCTTATATAAGCATTGGGGGCATCGAACCAAACGTAAAAGCGTAAATCAGAGAATTCTTTGAGTGGTACGGGAATTCCCCATTGTAGATTACGAGTTATGGGTCTTTCTATCAATCCTTCCTTTAGTTTTGCAAGAGCAAGTGATCGGGTCACAGAAGGCCAATGTGTTTGTTTTTCAATCCACTCTCGAAGCTTTGGTTCAAGTTTTGGAAGATCTAGGTAAAGATGGCGTGTATCTCTAATTTCAATTTCAGATTTACCACATACTTTACAAATAGGATTAAGAAGCTCAATTGGATTCAAAAGTTTGGTACAATGTTCACACTGATCACCACGGGCTTTTTCGTATCCACAATGAGGACAGGTGCCCGTTACATACCGGTCAGGAAGATAGCGTTCATCAATTTTACAGTAAAGTTGTTTATCTTCCTTTACTTTGATATAACCATTGTTCCACAGCTTTAAGAATAAATCTTGTGTGATTTTGTGATTTTCTTCAGAACTTGTCCGACCGAAGTGATCATAGGAGAGCCCAAAATCCTCATATATTCTTTTTTGAATTTTATAGTATTTGTCGCAATATTCTTTTACAGGTAAGCCCTCTTCTAAGGCTGATAATTCAGCTGGAGTACCGTGTTCATCAGTACCACAAATTGCCACAACGTCTTTTCCTAAAAGGCGTAAATAACGAGCATAAACATCGGCTGGTAATAATGAACCTATTAAGTTCCCCAAATGTTTAACGCCATTAATGTACGGCAATGCCGAGGTCACAATATACCTTTCCTGAGTACTTTCCTCAGAGTTCAAAAAAGACACCTCCGTTCAATGATAATTTGAAAATAGGACTTAAAAAAACATTAAAAGTAGTACTTAAAAAAGTTGAAGGCGGAACTTCAGCTGAGGGGTGACAAAAAGCGTAGTTATAAGAAGTGTGCCATTTGATGATCCCTCAGCGTTCTAATCACCTCAAATAACCTAACATTTCCCTTCTATTTAAATGTTTACAAAAACCATTTACTTTTATAAAGTGTCGTCGTTAGCGCTTTTTTTAGGTAATTCACTCAAAATTTGGCGCTCAAATTGTTTAATGTCTTGTGAGTTTTTTGCTTTGGTGTATATTTCTAAAAAATAGTGATTCAATGAAATGAAATTGCCAGTAAAACTCTTTTGAATGGCTTGAGCTTTGCTTATTTCTCCGATAATATATAAACTTGCAATTAATGCTTCAGCGCTGGATAATTTGTAAGGTCGTCCATAATTAATTGCGTTTGCGGCAATTAAAAATGGTAACACTCGCGCCGTAAATAGTGGTTTAGGAAGTGTTTTTTGTAATTTATTCCAAGAGCAGTCAAGAATAGTAATTCCTTTTTTAATTATTCGCTCTTTATCGGCTTGAGAGAGGTATGTATCAGAGCGAGGGTCTAAAATGATAGTATGCCGTGGAATCTTAGCCGTCTTTTTAACTATTATTCCCCAATCTTGATGGGTTTTATGAAGTCTAAAGAGACGTTGGCCACTGCATTTTTTGGGATTACACTGCTTAAAATCAACCAAATATACTTTAATTGCCGTCATATTTCAATCCATTCAGTTTTGAAAGTCTTTTGAGATTTATAGTTCTAATATTCTGTTTATTTTTTGTTAGCTATTCTGTTGCATTCTCCCTTTCGTAGAGCGGCATTTACCTGTCCACATAATAATATTCGCCACGTTCTATTTGGATACGTTCTTTCTTAGAATGGGCTTTGTTTACGCGAGGTCGGCCCGTATCGGGATCTCTTCGAAACGTCACTTTTAGGTCTTTTAAGAATTCGTTCATCCCTTCTTTCATGGACTTTGGCGGTGAAGCTATACCATGAACACCTGGTTCGCCGCGAAACACCATGGTAGCATCAGCCACATAATCTTGAAAGATAAGATCGTGTTCGACGACAAACGCGGCGCTTTCTTGATCTTGGATGGTTTTTCTGATGGCTTTAGCAACGACAAGTCGGTCTTCTAGACTTAAAAAGGCTGAAGGTTCGTCAAACAGATATAAATCAGCGGGAATTGCTAAAGTAGCAGCAACCGCTACCTTTTGAAGTTCACCACCGGATAAATCATTTAAATCTTGATCCATGAGGCGTTCTAGTCCGAATGGACGCAACACAGTCGACTTAAAAACGCCCGAAGACAGTTTTGTAGCCCCGACCCGTAACAAATACGTTCGAACTGTAAAGCCTTCTTCTGCTTTGAGGTATTGTGGCTTATAAGCTACTTTTAGGTTTTCTGACATTGGGACGTTTCCTTCAGTTGGTTTTTCAACACCCGCTAAGAGTTTGACAAAAGTTGTTTTACCGATACCATTAGGCCCTAATATTCCAATAACTTCTCCTTTTCTAATGTAACCCGGATTTACATCCAAAGTAAAGCCATTAAACGCCTTTTTCATAGCATTATAACTAAAGAGAATCGCTGCAGACTCGATTTCCTCTCTGATTGATGTTTTTTTCAGTATTATTTCCTCTTTACGAAAACGCATATTTTCATCGGGAATGTAGCCTCTAAGGTAGGCATTTACCCCTTCCTTGACGCCATATGGGTGTGAAACCACGCCAAAAGCACCGGGCTCCCCATAAAACATACATACATAATCGGAAACGTAATCAAGAATAGTGAGATCATGTTCAACTACAATAATCGTCTTATTTCGGTCCTCTTCCACAAGAGAATGAATAAGTTTTCCCATCTTCATTCGTTCACTGACGTCTAGATAAGAACTAGGTTCATCAAACAAATATAAATCAGCGTCACGGCTTATAGCAACGGCAATAGCTAACTTCTGCAATTCACCGCCACTTAAATTGGCAATATTTCGGGACCATACCTTTTCTAATCCCATCTGATCCTTAAGTTCTAAAGCGACACCACGTTCGTCTACTTTTGTCAGCACGTCTTTTACTGTTCCTTTGATTACTTTTGGGATTCTGCTCACATATTGTGGTTTATGAACAGTACGAATTTCCTTATCTACCATTTTTTTAAAATAATTTTGTAATTCAGTTCCCTTATACCGCTCTAATACGCGTTCCCAACTGGGCTTCTCATCGAAATCCCCAAAATTGGGAATAAGTTCGCCACTTAAAATTTTAAGGGATGTAGATTTTCCAATACCGTTTTGACCAATTAAACCGGTCACACCACCAAGTTTAACCAAAGGCAAGCGAAATAAAGCAAAACCATTTTCACCAAAACGATGCGTTAATTCTTCTTCCACCTGTTCTGGCGTGTTCACAATTATTGGAGCATGAAAGCGACATTTATCCGGGCAGATGCCACAGCCAGTACAGATATCCTCATAAATGACCGGCTTTTTTGCTCCCTCTGGAATTTCTATTGCAATATTCCCACTACGAACGGGAGGACAATATTTAATACATTCAAGACCACAACGATCTGGATGACATTTATCGTAATCGATAATTGCTATTCTCATCACGATTTCCCCAATATTACAGATTTTCTATCTTATCTCCGTAGTAACATCTGATTTGGCGCCTTTTAAACAGCTCTTTTTTTCCGCTACCACCAAAAAATGAAGGTTTTTGAATGGATGAAAAAAAGAGCAAAAATGCACCATTATTTAAAAGATCGAGCTAATCCGCCTTCCTTTAAAACAACGTCAATTATTTTTTTATCCGTTCCAATATAGATGAAATTGTTGGACAATGCGACTGCGGCATGGAAAGAATCAAAAAAAGAGAGCTCATTGTGACGATTTCTCAATTCAGCCGCTGTAATGAAGATCGATAATGTAATTTCGGGGAAATGGGTGGATACGTAGCGCCGTAATGCGGCATCAAATGCCTTTAACGCCATAGCAATATCATGTTCACTTAACTCATACGAACGCATTACAAGCGTTGCCTCTAGTGGTGAAATTGGTGAAAGAAAAAGCCTTATACGTCCTTTAGACGAATCTTCAAGTAAATTTATGGCAAATTGATGATATTTATCCTCCGGATTTAAGGCAAACAAAAAATCCGTTTCAACTAAGCAATTTTCCGGCACGGCGTTTCGCTTCCTTAAGTGCTAGTTCTTCAACCTTAGAACGGCGTGTGACATCAAACTTTACTTTTTTTAGGATTTTTTTAAGTATTTCAAATGGATTGTCTATTTTTTCCATAATAATTCTATTACCGACAACTCTAACTTGTAACTGATCTCCAGGTGTGATCGCAATTTGATCCCTAACCTCTTTTGGTAATGTTATACGTCCTTTTGTATCCACGATTACAAGTTTCTCTTTCATTGGTGTCTCCATCTTTCGCTTTTTATCGAGTCGAGTACGTAAGTGGGAACCACTTATAAAAAATTTTCCCACCACATCATCAGCGAATCCTTGGCACTTTTTCAGCGAAGTAGCAGCACAAAATTTAAAATTTTTTTAAAAGTATTGTAGACGATGAAAAAATCATAATTAAAAGGAAGTATTCATTATGAACTCAAAATTAGATGAACTTGCCCAATTAATTGACCATACCAACCTTAAACCATATGCTACTCGCACTGACATAAAAAAACTGTGTAACGAAGCCAGAAATTATCATTTTTGGTCCGTATGTGTCAATCCATACTATGTGGATTTGGCAAAGCAGTTCCTAAAGAACACGGACATCAAAGTATGTACAGTAATAGGCTTTCCGTTAGGCGCTACCACAACTGAAACAAAAGTCTTTGAAGCCAAACACGCAATTAAAAACGGCGCTGATGAACTTGATATGGTTATAAATATTGGTGCCTTGAAAAATAAAGAATATGAACACGTCAAAAATGAAATAGCTGAGGTAGTCGTTGCAGCTGATGGGCATTTAGTTAAAGTAATCCTAGAAACGTGCTATTTAGAGGTTGAAGAGATTAAAAAAGCGGCAACCTTGGCTAAAGAAGCACAAGCACATTTTGTAAAAACAAGCACCGGTTTTGGAACGGCAGGTGCTACCATCGAACACGTAAAATTGTTACATGAGATTGTAGGCAAAGAAATGGGTGTTAAAGCAAGTGGCGGTATAAGAACCTATGAGACAGCTAATCAAATGATAAAAGCAGGTGCCACACGTCTAGGAACAAGTTCTAGCGTCAAAAT
>WAPZ01000203.1 GCA_015520535.1 Candidatus Heimdallarchaeota archaeon | reverse complement strand
GCTCTTTATCCATAATAGTCTATTTTCTGATATTTTTAAGGAAACAAGAAAAAAATAAGAAAGATGTTGAGAAACAATGAACAGGAAAATAAAAATTGCTACTTTTTCGGCTTTAGTCCTATTATTTTTGAATTTAGTCGTAATATATAATGTTATGATTTTTCAGCCCTCATTCCAGCAGTTAGCCGATAAAATGGCAATAAAAAAAATGAATGAGAGTAACAATATTTCACCGCAATTTAGCAGTACAACATCTCACCATGAACGCTCCTCTTCATATTCTGAAAAAGTACGGTTACAAAGTCAATTATTAAGGAATAAATACCAATCGTCATCAGAATTCCGAATATCTCCCGAGAAAATTCATACACGATATTTAGCGGACAACACAAAAAAATCGTCCTTAACCAATCAACAACCATTCAGAGTAACTACAGCAAATAAAGACATGCTTCATGTTACTGCAAATTATAATAGACATACTGACATCTACATTAATGGAAATAATGATTTTTTGCAACAAGCATCCCAAAATGGTTGGCCTGGTAATGGAACCGCCGCTAATCCATATATTATAGAATATTATATGTTTGTTGGCAATGTCAGTTCTCGAATCGCTATACAAGACACCGATGTATTTTTTATTATCAGAAATAACCTTTTTGACGGCGGTGACAATGCTATTAGCCTCTATAATGTCACAAACGGCGTAATTGAATCCAACGAAATTACTAATACCACATTTGAAGGAATACGTCTTGACTTTTCAACAAATAATAAAATTACAAACAATACCATCACACAAAGTCAGAGTCTGGGAATCTATTTATATTCTTCCGATTGGAACGAAATTCACAGCAATATAATTCAAAATAATGGAAATGCCACGTCAGCGGCTGACGGTATGCTTATAGAAAATTCGAATTATAACGACATTTTTAACAACACAATCATCAATAATAGTTTCTTTGGCATGAATCTAAGAAATTCCAATTTTAATAATGTCACGAAAAACATGATTGCAGACAATGGTGCTTATGGTGGTTCCCCCGATGGAATACTCGTGGAAAACTCCAATTACAATATCTTTGAAACTAATACGATTCTGAATGCAGAATACTTTGGGATCAACTTTTATAATTCATCATACAATTTCATTACAAACAATACAGTTTCTGGTAGTAAGTACGACGGAATTCATGTCGGTTATAATTCGAGGGACAATATATTTGAATTTAATGACATTAATTCAAACACTGGCTCGGGCTTTTTCCTTGAGCAAGCTGTTAACACTACAATTATGAATAACACAATCTCCAAAAATAAAAATCACGGCATTGATGTTGATAGTGATAATAAAACAACAATTGAAAGCAACGACATCTTTGAAAATGAAGGCACTGGAATATTTGCAACGCATAGCCTAGATCTGGCTGTCCTTAATAACATGATTTATAGAAATAATCAGAGTGGAATGTTTTCCTTGAGCACAGAAAATGCCACTATATCAAAAAACACGATTTTTAGAAATGCATGGTCGGGAATTAGTCTTTCAAATGTAACTGCGGGTAATATAGTACAAAATGACATCTTCAATAACAGTAAATACGAGTTATACATGGGAATGCTTGAAATTTGGGGAAGTAATAATACGTTTGTAGGTAGCAACGCCTTTCAAAATGGGTCGATCGGCATTTTATTAGATGAAAGTACAAACATCACTATTGACGGTAATTGGATTCATGGAATGGAAAGACGCGGCGTATCGCTCTTTTTATCACACAAAAACACCTTACAAAACAATACAATTGAATACAACAAAGACGATGGAATTGGAATAAAAAATTCAACGAAAAACATGATTGACAACAATGTTATTTTTCATAATATAAATGGCATAACGCTACTTAATGCAGACTTCAATACCATCACCCACAACGAAATCTCATATAATGGAAATACTGGTATCAGCGTTTTAGATTCATCACACAATACTATTAACGACAATACAATATTTAACAACGGCTTTGGCGTGCTACCTTTCACCGCGGTCGGATTAGAGACACTAAAGGCATCCATAGTGACGCTCGGGCAAGGCAGTGGCATTTATTTCGACCCCTCCATTAATAACACCGTTTACAACAATACCATCCACTCAAATGCCGTTGATGGCGTGTTATTGTTTGAATCAGACGAAAACCGCATTGAAAGTAATGATCTTTTCAATAATAGCGAAACTGGAATTTCTTTTGTTGATTCAAGCTTTAACGTAATAAATGGTAATGATATTTATGATAATGGCTATGGAACACCTAGTTATCTCGAACTAACCCTAGAAGGATATTCTTCCAGTCAAGTAGTCACCATTGGACGCGGTAGTGGTATCTACTTCGATCCGTCACCCAATAATACCATTGAAAACAATAATATCATGAATAACAGCGAAAATGGAATAACACTAATAAATTCCGACGGCAATGTAATACAAGGTAACTTTTTAATTAAAAATGGCTATGGAATTCCTAGTTATCTTGAACTTATTCAAGAAGGATACTCTCTCAGCCAGGTGGTCACCATCGGACGTGGCAGTGGCATCTACTTCGACCCCTCCAACAACAATGTCATCTTCAATAACACCATCTCCGAGAACCAATACAATGGAATTTACTTAGAAAAATCCGATTCTACTCAAATTGACAGTAATATTTTGACTCAAAACGGCGATAACGGAATTTTCTTAAAAGACTCCAATTCAAATAACATACATCAAAATGTAATTCAAGAAAACGGAGAACAATTTTCACAGCTTTTGTTGGCGCTGCTTTCATCGTCAATCACCGTACAGGAACGGGAACTCAGCCAAGTGGTCACCATCGGACGCGGTAGTGGCATCTATTTCGACCCCTCCAACAACAATGTCATCCAAAACAATCTAATTAAAAACAATACCTTCAATGGCATTGCTTTCCTCGACTCAAGTTTCAACTCCATCATTGAAAATGAAGTGCGTGAAAACGGTCGTGGTGCCATCGAACTCCTCAATTTAATCTCTCACATAAAAAACCCCTATTCAGCCTCCGTTACAAGACAAGAACGAGAACTCAGCCAAGTAGTTACCATCGGACGCGGCAGCGGCATCTATTTCGACCCCTCTAATAGTAACAAAATTATCAATAATACGATTTCAAATAACGCCTTTGACGGTATATATACATTTGATTCCGCTCAAACGACTATAAAATATAATGAATTCAGCGAAAATGGAGGATATGGCGTCAACCTAGATAAAGAAGCCAACAATAACATAATCGCCGTAAACGACTTCTATAACAATACTCAACGAAATCCAGACGCTCAATCACAAGCACGTGATGACGGATTTGCTAATGCGTACGCCTTCAATTTCTGGAACGACCACAACAATGTTGATGAAAACAAAGACGGTCTTGCTGACAATCCTTACACAATTGATGGTTTTGCCCAAAACGTAGATGCGTATTCCTTTGTAACATCTGCAAAAGGCGGAACACCACAACATATTCTTTCCATACCAACCGTTATTTTCCCAAATGGCGGTGAAATATTGTCTGGTATTATAACAATCGAATGGAGACCAACAGTTGACACACTCGAGCATTCCATTACCTATCTGCTGGAATTTTCAAGTGACGCTGGAAAAACTTGGGAAACCATCGCGAAAAATCTCACCTTAACCACATTCGACTGGGACACCTCTAAATTACAACCCGGAGAAAACTATCTAATCAGAGTCACCGCGTCTGATGATAGCGGCTTAACAGCCACGGATAGTTCCGACGCTACCTTCACTATTACGGAAACTTCATCCACCTCTACAGAACCAACAGAAACTACTCCACCACCAGGAAATACCTCGAGTGAACCCGGTGCTACCAGCACCATACCGGTCATAAC
>WAPZ01000202.1 GCA_015520535.1 Candidatus Heimdallarchaeota archaeon | reverse complement strand
TCCCTGAGAGAATCATTTGCCGAAAGGCATTCCGCGTTGGAATCAAACAACCCGCAGGCACTGATGCCCAAATTAGGTACGATACGTTCCACTGCCGCCCGAACAGCTCCTTTAATAGAGGATCCCGGAATAAACGGTCGCCCCCAACCGTTTCGAATAACCGGGCTGTCGGTACCCTTGGCTGGTGTGCGTCCGGCACCGACGTGTAAGGCTGTACTCACTACAAGTCGCCCATTCACAATATGACGGGCTTGCAATTTAGCTCTTGAAAGTTCTGTATTCATATAATCCTCCTTACGGATAATCAAAATTATTATCTGGGTTTATATGAACGATGTTTTTTCTTTTGTTTTTTATCAAACTGCCAGAGTAGTCTTTCAGCAATCACATGTTGAACAAAACGAAGCGATAATTGTTTATGAACGGAATCAACTTCTGATCTAACACCTGCTTCCCGGGCAAGCAGTTTGGCATCATTCAGAAAGTTGCTCAGCTTTGTATTAAGTTCATTCCAAAATTCATTCACTTTGGTTTTGTCGGCTCTCTCAGCTTTTTTAGCTTGATTTGCAATGAACTTTTTTATCTGATCGAATTTTTTCGAACTGCGAATGACATTAGCCAAACCATAAAACTGGCTATTACCTAAATCGCGTTTTGAAATTTCTGCATAATTATTTACAAAATTCCTAGCATCAAAGAGATGTTCATCACTCCACCGGGCAATAAGTTGTCTCAATAGCAACTCAGGATTCTTCTTCGTCATCTTTGCCTCGCTGTGCTTTGTAAAATTCATATAACGATCTTAGATGGCTGATAAATTCACGACATAGTTCTAAATGCAATTGTCTTACGGCATCGGAAGGATACTCCGTTTTATCTTTATAAAACGTTTCCGCATCCTTGCGTATATCTCGCTCTAATACTTTGGCTAATCGCACCCCAACGCCTCCCTTTGCCCAGCTTCTTTCGTTTGAATCCCTGCCCACTCGAACTCGAATATAATCCAGAATATCCGCAATACTCTCTGTAGACCAAGCCAGCGTTTCTAAACCGTGGATATTGGCTTTATCCACCTTTGTGGTGGCTAACTCTCTGGCAAATTCATTGGCTAATCCCCGCCGATCATCTTTGGGATCCGGGATGGCATATTCATCCCCTTTTTGCGCCACAAACCGGCGACGTTGAAGCTCTAATTTAGGCGATACCATCAGTTTTTCTCCTTTTGTTTCGGTATATGAATGGGGTGACACACTACAAATCGTCCAAACCCTTCCGCCCGACGTTCACCGATGCCTTCAGTTTCCAGGGTTTGTAACCGGGTCTGGATTTCGGCTTCCAGGGATTTAGGCGCCGAGAATCCCAACACACTTCCCCGTCCCAATGCATGGGTATCCGGTTTAGGAAGTCCCTGGGCGGCATTCCATCCGGAAACTACTTCCGGATTTAAAAAGGCGGCGCACAATTCCACAGTTTCCGGCAGGCTAAAATGATACGGCCGGATGTTTCCCAACACCGGGCGCCCCAATTCATCTTTCAATGCCAGATGACTGGTAAACGTGATGGAAAAGTAGCACTTTTCCTGGCTACCATTCCATTCATAAGCCGCACGGTTAAAAGCTTCCCAACGTTCTTCAAAAGATATTTCCACCGGTTCTTTTTTTTCGATGGTTTCAATTCGTAATTCGCCCAACCCTCGAGTGCAGGCTTTACCGACGCTGAGATGTTCTCTTTGAGGAGGAATAACCTTCCATAACCCCTCAAACAATTCATTTGCATCCTCTTCAAGGGCGCTTAAATAACCTACAAACTGGAGAGGAAGCGTTTCCCGACCCGAGGCAACTTTTCCTTCGGTAAGCATCTCATAAGAAAATAGCAATCCTGGATAGGCAGTACCAGTTTTTCGAGAAATCCCCACATGCATTCGCAATTGTCGATCCAAAGACAGATACGCTATCTCACCGTCTTTCCCATCTCCAATGAAATATCCACTCACCCGATCAATAGGTTCACCACACTCAGGGCATTTCTTATTTTCTTCGTCAAAAGCATTTAGCATATGGTTTAACAAAAGGTCGGTGTGACTTTTTGGATGACCTTTTAAACCAAAGCGTTTACAGGCCCTGGCAGTCAATGGTATGAGATTTGTTAATTGGTTGGGGAATCTGGGTAGGAAATCTCCAAAAAAGATCTTTTCTTCGACAAAAATAGATCGAAAATCGGGATCGTCAGTTCCTCTCTTGTTAATAAATATTTCTGCAAACGCTCCTCTTACGGTACTTCCCGGAAGATAATCCTGTGTTTTTACAAATTGGGCTGATGCCCGCGAACGAAGCACTGCCACCGGAGATTCCGGCGTTAAGGTTACTTTATACCAGATGCGAGACATTACCTACCCCCTTGATTTTGGAGGATCGAAATGGCTTCCAGAACCTTTTGGGGTTCCACTTCTTGATCATTTAGAAATAACGGTTGGGAAAATACAATTTCACAATTTCCTAATCCCCGACTTTTTCCTCCACCTAAAAAATTTAGTAACTTTAAGGAACTCATGAGTAAAATCAGTTCGGAAGGAAATTCTTGTTCTGTTGGTGCAGTTGTTAGCCAACCGCGAATGCGAGCTCTAAACCGTAGATTTTCCAGAGTGTTTTCACTGGTAAATAACCGCTTCTCCAACGCTACACCACGCATTCGAGAAAGAGAGACGTTTGTACGAGAATAATAGAATGCATCTGGTGAAGTTTCATCTTCACTTATCCCGTTTCCTTTTACTTTCACTGGTTTACCCTGCTCATCACATAGTTTCGCATCTCTCCAAATTAGACCGGTGTATCCACTTAAAGATGAAATTCCCGGGCTTCCAAAAGTACGGCAGATTACACAAAGAGATTCCTGTTTATCTTGAACATCCGTTAGCTTTGACCAGCACATATTTTCTGGATCAGGATCATCACAGACTCTCAAACCTAAAGTATTCGCCAGTCGTACAGCAGAATCTCGGCATCGCCCTTTCAAGGTGGATGCAGGAATATACGGAAGGCCATCCAGCCCTCTCACCACTGTACGCTGAATTTGCCCTCTTCGAAAACCTGATCCCACTGCTGCTGGGGTTTTCAAGATCACCTGAAAAGTTAAATCAATTTTTATTCGCTGAATCATAATTTTACCTCTTTTTGTTGGAAACAAAATCAAACAAATCAACCAAATCAACAAAGGCGGTTTTATTTTGATCACCGCTACCTTTAGCAATATATGTCCAGGGCCAGAGTAAGTATTTATTATCAGGTGCAGAGAAAGATATAAAAAATTCTTTCAACAATTTTCGCGCAGGCCGTTTTAGTCTGCCTAATGTATGTAAGGTTGCCAAAGTCGCTCTGGAGACATTGGGAAAATGACAGGCATCGTAAATCGTCTGCATCTGGGTTTTGGGAAAATGAATATCCTTTTGATGAAATTTTTCAATAAATCCTATCAGATTCTTGAACTCCGACAGACTATAAGGGCGATTGTAAGGAACTGCCGCCCGGGCAGTTTCAAGATCAACAGCGCTACCGGTAATGACCTGAAAATCAAGGGCACCTTCTGAATAGTTGACTTCGGCCTCCGCACATTTCTTTTTGGCCGATTTTTGCAGAGCTTCTCCAATTTCCACCAACGCCGGTACTGGAAAGTTGGAATGACAGAGCACCACCCCTGCGGCCATGGAAAGTTTTTTGTACTTTAAAAAAGGTTCATCAGGAGTAATGGGTAATTTCCCCCCTCCCCACCCCTTTTTAAGCCGTTCAAAAAAATCGTTCTCTAACAGACCGGTTTCTTTTAGTATTGCATGAGATTCTTTCTCGAAACGCTCTACAATTTCAATTGCCAATCTGATAGCTAACTTTACGGAAGTAAACATCATTAAATCGTCCCCGCCGATTAGCACAATCTCAAACGGTAAGATTTTCTCTCCCGCTTTCTCCATAGGGCGGGTGTTTCGGGCTAAAACGTCGAACACGATTTCTTGCATTAGGTTTGCAAGTTTGTTTGAAAAATTTGAGTAATCTTCTTTTTTTTCAAATAATTGCAGCATTTTGCCCATGTGATTTCCATCTGCGGTAATAAATCCTATATAGCCACTACCATCCAATTCACCCAATTTGTTCAAGTCTTCTGGGGGTATCGCATCCAGCCAATCAGAAGAAAGGTTATTTTTTCGAATATATTCTTTAAATTTCCATACAAAACCTTTCTCTGATGTCGCCTTTCTTATTTTTATACCCATGTCCCTTTTCTTATAACATGAAGAGCATAAAAGATCACCTGACTGGTCTTTATCAAAGCGTCTCTCTGCCGGTCGGGTCCCACAGGAATCACATAAACGCATGTAAGGTTCTACCGGCAGTAAGCTCAATTCCCCTTTGGAAGATTTTTTCTTCTGGAGCAATTGACCGGCCATATCCATGTGTCTTCCAAACCACCTGCTGTTTGGTCTTTTATCAGGAGGAACAGCTATGGCGGTGATGGAGCCGGTTATGGTAGCAAATCGAAAATCACGCTCGATTTGTGCCACTACTTCTTGAGCCTTCTGTTTCGAATCTACCAAAAGCGTCCCTCCCCCTCCTGCGGAATAGATAAGCTCACCCTGTTTTTTTAATTCTTCTTTTCGTATCTTATCTTGCTCCACCAAAAGAGCACTTGCACCTCGTATTTCTTTTAAAGTATTGGTGGCAAAAACAAAATTTTTAATCCTGTCGGTATCAAATACAACCAACCATTTAGAATTTTCATAATTCATAGTTTTATACTCCACATAATTATTTCACCCTCTCCCCCTCACACAACCCGATACCACCCCATGCCAAAGGTGGCGCCTTTGCCGATGTGCAGGTACTCCCCTATCTTTAACCAG
>WAPZ01000201.1 GCA_015520535.1 Candidatus Heimdallarchaeota archaeon | reverse complement strand
TCCCACATGGAACACCAAAAGTCCCACATGCCATCCAAAATGCTAAAAAACGCTTTTTTAGGACAAATAAATTCAAAATTGCAATGGTTGGCTTTATTCGAAGTAATAAAGGTTTTGAAATTGCTCTCCGCTCTTTAATGAAAGATCCTAATCTAGAAATAGTGGTGGCGGGGAAAGTCATTGATAAAAACGTATTTAAAGAATTGAAAACAATTAAAAATCAATCGTTGGCAAAAGTCTCCATAATTCCTCGATTTTTACGTGATGATGAAACGTTTAAACTGATTTCCGAAGCTGATTGTGTTATTTTGCCATACCCGCAGACATATTTTTCGTCATCCGGAATATTACATTTAACTGTGGCGCTTCATAAGCCAGTAATCGTGTCGAATTCACCAAAATTTGATGAAATCAAGCAAAGAATACCAATTTGTGTGGTGAAGGACGAAAACTATCTGAAAGCCGTAAAGTTGCTTCAACATGATGTTGTGAGAAAATATGTGATTAAGGAACTAAGAAATTTTGCCCGAGAAACGACATGGGATAAGGTTGCCGCCAAAACCATAAGAATGTATCAGAAAGTTCTCTCCCCGAAACCCACAAAAAAAGTATTTCCCCGATTTTCTCTCTATCAAGCCATTTCCACCTCATATCACTCAAAGCCGCCCCATGTCCTGCAAAACGAATTTGACTTTTTAAAGCTACAATAGCATTTGAATGATGCCCTTGAGAAATTTAAGGCTTGATTTTTCCTTTATTTTAAAATTTCTCTTTTTTATCCTTTAAATTGCAGCAAAACATGCGAAAGATGTTGACTTTGCTATTTTGAAAGACTTTTAAATTTTTATTTTAAGACACAATTAGACGTAGATTGCTCAGATAAAGACTTAAAAACTCTTTTATTGCATTGAAGTGAAGCAAACGGATTTGATAAATAAAATGAGGCAGCAATTGTCGTTCGAAAAATTTCAAGATGGGCAAATAATCCATTTTCCCGAGAAAAAAACCACGGTTTTTAAATTACACTCGATAAGTGAGAATCCTATATTGAAGCCGCAAGATTTTGGATTGCTATGGCTTGAAAATAATAAAATGTATTACGGTGCCATTTTCAACGGTGGCGCCACCATTTTTAGAGATACCATTATTTTAGCGCCACGTATCCATACCATGTATCATCGGTTTCAATTTTTTGATGACAATTTAGGTATCCGACGTTTTGGCTTTAAAAACTATATTTCTGAGGTATGGCTTTTAAAAAGTATTGATGGCATTCATTTTCAGCGTTTTGATAATAAAACCATCAAAGGCGATGGAACTAATCATAAAGACTTCATCTACGGTATTGAGGACGTACGTATTATAAAAATTGGAGAAAAATACTGGCTTATTGGATGTGGAAAAATAAAGCCACCTTTTCACCAGCCCAAAATCAATGGAAATGGTGATACTACCGCTATATACTCAACAAAAGATTTTTCCACGATAACATATCATGGGAATATTCCAATCGATTCTCGAAACACAGTGCTGTTTCCCGAGGAAATTAATGGAAAATATTACGTGCTTTTTCGTTATCGAAAACATATTTTTATCGAATCTCTAGGTGAGTCTCTAGAACCGTTAGAACATCCTAAAAAATATACACAGTTATGGAAAGAAATGTATCGAAGAAAAGAAAAAACAATTCTTTTACATGCTGGGACAACTAGCCATGAAAAAGAGAAAATAGGAGCGGGACCGCCACCTATTAAAACAAATGAGGGCTGGTTACTTATCTACCATAGTGTTGGTCAGTTGGATAAAACTATTACTAATATATATCATCTCCCATCAGAAATTCCCCGCGCTTATTCTGTAAATGCAGCATTATTAGATTTGGATGACCCACGGCGAGTTTTATGCAGAACTACAGTTCCAATTTATATTCCACACCACTCATGGGAATTATATGGCTCCGAAACATATCCTGTAGATATTCCTGCTGTAGTTTTTCCAACGGGTGCCATTGTTCATAATGAATATCTTTTACTCTATGCAGGGGCAGGTGATAAATACATGGTACTGTTGACCACAAAACTAAACACATTAATTAACTATTTAGTCGATCACTGCCAAATAAATCAAAGAAAAATTTAAATGAACGAGCAAAATTTATTTATTTGATAAACAATGAAGCAGTGCATCATCTGTCAAAAAGACGCATTTTTTTTATGTCGCTTTTGTGGTCAAGCGGTCTGTGAAGAACATGAAAATGAAAAAATCGAATGTCCCATGAAAAAAGAAGGAATTGCCATTGCAGTCGTCAGTGAAGATGATAAAAGCCCCTACTGCGTATTTGCACCGCTAAATGAAGATTAATTTTTCAGTTGTTCTAACACAGATATTTATTATATTTGAAACCGCTATTTCATTGCAACCTATAATAAAAAACAATAATATGTGCTAATTTAAGGAAACAAGCGTTTATTTATACCTTTTTTTGGTGAAACAAAATGAAACCTGAAAAGCCTGCTGACG
>WAPZ01000200.1 GCA_015520535.1 Candidatus Heimdallarchaeota archaeon | reverse complement strand
GTAGTAACAATGGGAATATTCTTTGAGGTATAATATGCAAATGCAAAGCGCGTTTCTATATGATGAACATGTATTATCTCGGGCTTAACACAATCTATGACACGACGATACAAGGAAAAATTTAGCATTATAGATACTGGATTTAAAAAGCCACTTAACACACGACTTAAGCTATAAAAGGATTTAAAATGGGTTATAAGTTCCTTAGGTATGCTTTTTAAGGAAAACCACGGAGAAATACCATACACTTCAATTCCATTTTTATGTAAGGGAATTTTTTTTGGTGAATATAGGTTATCTGCTAAAATAGCCACTTCATGTCCTCTTTTTACTAGGTTTTGGGAGAGCTCCCACACATGAGTGGCGACACCACCAGCTTTTTCACCGCCAATCTCAGGTGGAACTGGACCAATCTGTAAGATCTTCATTTATCACACCAAAATTGCGTACGAACAAGATTATGCGTTTTTCCAGTAAAATACTCTTCTCATCCCTTGAGAAATTAAATGTTTTGCTTTTTGGATCTCTTGGGGCTGATAAAATTTAATTATATATAACCCTAACGGAAACAGTAATATGAGAAGTACTTTAACTATTATAGCAAAAAATGGTGAGGTATGAATTTCTCGCTCATTTAGTATGTAAATTGGGACATAAAATATGGTAGCTACTAACAAAATTTTTAACATGCGTTCCCATTCATAATTTATGGGATAGTATTTTTGTGAGATAAGATAGGCACCAATCGGTAACACAATGTACGAAATCAAAGTTGCAAGTGCCGCACCCATCATGCCATACGGCGGTATTAGAATAAAATTTAAGATTATGTTTACTATGGCCCCAGTTCCGACAATAAAAGGCACATACGAAGTTTTTTTCGCCAAATTATATCCAACCGCAAAGATTGCATACATTCCATAAAACACATACGACAGTGCAATTAACGGAATAACTTGATGTGCGGGATAATACGCTGGAGTTGCAAGTAAAAAAACAACTTCTTTTGCAAAAGCTGAGATTGTTAGAACAATTAACAAACTAACTAGAGTAAAATATGTAAGCACTCTTGAATAAATTTTGCGAGAATTCTTTTCTTTTGAGACCGACCAATAAAATGGGCTCCATGCTAGTGTAAAAGGTGTAACAATAAGAATGTGGATAATCAAGCCGATTTTATATCCCAACGAGTAAAAACCCAGTTGTTCAGCGGATGCAAAAAATAACAAGAAATACCGATCTGAAACGGTCAAAATCCAACTGGCAAGATTGCCGACCATGAGTGGCAAGCCAAAACGCAACATTGACACTAATTCGCCGCGTGAAAAATGAAAACCGACTTTGATTATTGTTATTGGGACAAGTAAAAAATAAATGGCGAATACAGAAATTAAATCTGCAGTTAAAAGTCCAAATATTCCCATTTTCAAATATACCAAGAAAAAGATCCGCAAAAAGATAGTTAAAAGCATTCTAAGTAAAGAGACCGCCACATATTTCTTAGAAGCGTTTTTTGCACGATAAATAGCGAGAACAATTAAAATTGCGGTATCGAAAAACAAAATTAGAAAAATTGTCGTAAAATACAATGAATAAGAGTATGAACGAAAAAATATAACGGAGAAAAAGGGTGACATGAGAGATAGAGTAAAACTAAATGTCAAAGAAGTAACCGTCAGAAAAATGAGTGTAGTACTTTGAACCACTTTACGATGAAAAAGATCCTTTGATTTAAAATAAGCCATAAATATAGCAGAGCTAAAGGACATCCCAAAAAAGATTCCAAGAACACTTTGTGTGACCCGTAAAATTTCTAAGATTCCATACTCAGCTGGGGTGAGGTAACGGGTATACAATGGAAGGAGAAGGAAACTGATCAATTGCGTCGAAAGCATCCCAAAACTATAAATGAATGAGTGCTTTGAAAGCTGTATTAATTTTCGAAACATTATGTAGATCCTCCATGGCTAAAATTAAGTGTGAAGCTTTGCTTTCATTCAAATAATAATAAACTATGGTATACAAAGGTAACTAAGAGCCCTTAACATCCAAGCTTGTGCCCAACGAATGTAAGGAATCTTATTAATATATTTTCTAT
>WAPZ01000199.1 GCA_015520535.1 Candidatus Heimdallarchaeota archaeon | reverse complement strand
CTATAGTACCAATGACGGTCTTGTTTTTTTACCGAGTCCTAAGGAGACATTTTTAGCAATCCTTAATTAAGCTATTCGATTATTTATTTACAACATGTGCTGTGGATATCACTTTATTTAAAAAGAATGACATTTATTTATATAAAAAAGGTTTTTTGTGTCAAATTCGAATAAAAAAAGAGAAAATAATGGGACATATTTGCTATGTGATGTTATATCTCTTTTTTAACCAGTTTCGCAACCATTCCGGCATGACAAAACCTAAATAAATCAATGCAACTGTGATAAAGCCCATCAGCCAAGCCACAAAGTCAAGATTCAACGACAATACTGTATTTGTCACAAAAATCAAATATGATAGCAATGTTGCAATGGCCGCAGCTTCTATGAGACGAAATCCCGTTCGCACCAACGCATCTTGTTCTTTTTTTGCGGCTGAATGCGAATATATTCCCAGTAAGGAATAAACAAAGCCACCAATCACCAGCAGAAGTGCCGCTCCAACAGGGCTTACGGAGGAACCGGTCTGCGGAAATTCTAGCGCTAAACCATAGATAAATATGGTATAAAAAGACGTACCGATCATCCATAAAATGCATATTATGGTATAGGCAGTAACTATTTTCTTTTCTGGTTTTCTAAAGATGGAATAAAGAAATTGCATCATAAAAATATTTGAGAGCATTGCAATTTGATAACCAATGCCATTAAAAGGCCATCGCAAAAAGCCGTAGAATGGTGCTGATTGGAGTTTTTCTATTGGAAAAAAATTCGTAAGTGGTATTGGAAGTCCATAAACCAATGGATCCGGTGATGCCGAGTCATAATATATCCATGATAATACTGGAGCTATGCCACCAACAAAGATTCCCAAGCCGAATGTGAAAAATGTCAATGTGAGATATTTCAACGGGGCGGTTCTTTTTTCTCGATATTTAAGATAAAATAAGATGGCGATTCCAATTACCGCAATTCCAATTATTTCTTGAAGAAAGCCATTAAGGAATAAAATGGGTCTAGGTATATTACCATAAGGAAAGGGAACTACACTTCCCATGAAACCACCTTTTGCTCCTTTAGAACCGCTTATTTGAAGTTGCCTTAAATATTTTTTTGCTGTTAATAAAATGACACGTCAAAATTATTATTTATTTTTATTAAGCCCATAATATTTCAAGGTCATTTTTTCTCGGCGTGATTGACTCACCAATCTCAGTAAAAAGCCAAACATCTTTGCGTCTTTTCCAACAAGATAACGAGGTTTTGGCTTTTTAGAACGTAATATTTTTTCAATGGTTTGTGCTACTTTCAGTGGCGGTGTTCCCTTTTTTTCTGATTCGTGCATTTTTTGAATCACGCGTTGGGCAACTTCATCTTCCGAAAATCCGGCTACATATTTTCTTCCACTATGAAAATCTGTTTTGATATCACCAGGCTCAATATGTGCAATTTTGATGTTTGTTTTTACCAATTCCATCCGTAACGCGTCAGTATACATAGCTAAAGCGGCTTTGGTGGCACTATAAAATCCATGATATGGTAATGCTACTCTTCCGCCAAATGAACCAATATTGATGATATAACCCGCATTTCTTTTAAGCATATGTGGAATGACGGCAAGGATCATTCGGTGCACGCCAAAGAAATTAGTTTCAAAAATTGCCTTCGCATCTTCAATTTTTGTATCTTTAATTGCACCAGCTAAACCATAGCCGGCATTATTAATCAGTACATCAATTTTTCCTTCAATATCCATTATTGTTTGAACACAGAGGCGTACCGAGTCCATATCATCTACATTTAGTTTTAAAAGTGGTTTTTGACGGACGGTATTTTTGTTTTCCTTAAACTCTTCTGGCGGAATTCCCGTTCTACTAGTTCCATACACGATATATCCTTTTTTTTCCAAATAATCGGCTGTAACTTTACCGATTCCTCGAGAAGCTCCCGTAATTAGGATAATTTTTTTTGTTTTTTTTGTTTCAGCTGTTGCCATTCTAAACCCTCCAACGACAAATTAATGGAATCAATAACTACTTATGGGATGGAATTTTTGATGTCACTGGCAATTAAATCCAAAATTATTTAAATCATGTTGCTGAAAATCTATCGAGAAATGAAATAATAAGTAGGCGAGTGATTAGTGGCATCAAATATCGTGATAATATATTCGGCGTTTGATCATAAAATTGGACAGGTTCCGTTACTTTATAAGGGAATAGATGAAGAAACCGCAAAACAAGTATGCATTAAGGTGGCAATGTCGATTTTATCGGTAACAAAAATTGCGAGCGCAGATACTACAAAAAAAATCCAAGGTGAGTCGTTTGTTCCACTGGTTGAAGAAAACATTGGTGCTTTTGTATATTATTTCTATTCCGATTCAGAGAATCTCTCGGAACCAAGTTTTTCTTTTTTGTTATATGGCGTACCATTAGATCAACGCTTTATTTTATATTCAAATAGTTTAAATTTAGCCAAAATTTTAGGGTCGTTCGCTCACGAAATAAAAAACGCCGTTAATTTGAAAGAACCATTACCAACCAATACGACAATTCCAGAGCATATACGTGAACAATTTAATGAGCTCTATCGACCCATTTCAGAGTTATTGAAAGAGGAATTTAAAGAGGTAAAAACACAATTACAAGAATCGATAGATTTTATAAAAGGGCTGGCATACGTTATCTTTGATCCACTCCAAACGGAAATAACCGTAGTCTATCGATATCAAGCCGAAGAAGAGAATATTAAAAATATTGTCTTGAGAATCATGTTAAGTTTATTATTACGTGTGTCTGAAACAAAAAAGGAAGGAGAAGCTGTTTTACCAGATTTCACTTCCCAACAAATAATATATTCATACTTTTTCTTTTTAGATTCCCATCAAAAGCAAAATAACTTAGTTGGTGCTTTTTTAGTTTTTTCAGATACAGAAAAAAAGAATTTGTTGTATCGTTGGGCTCCCGTGCTTTCCCGTGAATTTAAAGATCTTACTGCGCTGATAAAAAGAAACAAGAAACCAGAAAAAGTGTCAAAAGAACTTGTAGAGCGCTTTAACAGGATATATTATTTTGATACAATTGCCGAGGAGGCTTTAAAACAAGAAAAAACCATTTCAGAGGAAGAATCGCATTTTATAAAAAATCCACAGTTGTTTTTCCAATTAAAACGCCATGAATCGCTCTTATTCGCTTTATTAAGTGGACAACCGATCATCATAGCAGCAAAATATTTTTCTGATGCGCAAGCACTTAGTTTCTTTTTAGATAAAATCGCCGTACACCGCGATGTTATTTTAGAGAAAAAACCACTTGAAGCCGTGCTAAATAATCCCTCCCGATGGAGAGTTTACTATATATCCGATCATGATTTACCGAAAAAAATACCAAAAACTGTTACTGTTGTCCATCTTGGTAAAAAAAAGGTTGAATCTCCACTTAATTCGGAGT
>WAPZ01000198.1 GCA_015520535.1 Candidatus Heimdallarchaeota archaeon | reverse complement strand
CCAGAAATCCTCTAACTTGATATAAACATCTTCTAACATTCTGTTTGCGGTCTTGTGTGCACGCTCTAACTCTTTAAGTCGGTAAGAGTAGCAAAATGAGGGAAGACGATCTCGATATTTTTGCTGAAGAAGGAGAATGTCTAAAAAACGCCGATTTTTACATTTTGGTCGGAGAATACACATTCCACGGTTTGATTGACATTCTTCAAGACAAAATTTAAGACGCATTTCAAGCATCTGTTCCCAAATGGTGAGTAACGTATCTTTAGATTGTCTATGACCTTCTGAATAATAAGCAATTGGTAAAACAATTTCTTTTATCGTTTTAATTTCACTGTCCACGATATAATTCCCTCATTGAACGATAAATGCCCTTTTTTAATCAATATACATACAATAATTGCTGTTTTTATCATTTTTTCATATAATTCATGCAGCCATGCCAAAGCAACACTTTTTTAAATGGGGAAAATATTATGGTTACCTAAAGAATAAAATAGTTAACGTAGGTAAAGATGATGGCGCGAGAGTCTCAGCTGAAACGGAAGGGTCCTACACTGCTTCAACCCCAAGAAATTGAAACATTTTTTATTATACCGGCTCTTCGAAAAGAACTAGCTAAAAAATTAGTTAAAGAAAAACATCTCACCCAAAAACGAGTCGCCAAATTATTGGGTGTGAGCGAAGCTGCGGTGAGCCAATATCTCAAAGATAAGCGTGGCGATGAAGTCGATCTATCAACCCCGGAAATTCAAGAAGCCTTAAATTCTGCCGTTGAGATTGTAGCGGAGCATGGCATAGAAAATCCACTTGTTATGATCAAAGTGATTCAGGAGTTAACAAAGATTGTCAAAGATCTTAAAATTCTTTGTGACGTTCACAAAAAATATGGTGCCGTAGATGACGATTGTAATGTCTGTAATGAAAATATCATCAAATTAACCATAAAAAAAATGGAATAAAATAAAAGAATTCACGCAATTCGTGGAAAGTGTGCCGTTCATTTGACGATTTTTTGTGAGACTTATTGTTCCAGCGGATAAATGTCACGTTATTACTTTTCTTAAAAGGTCACGTGCTTTTGTGGCATTCCCTTCCGAGACAACAAACGTAATAATCATTCGGTCTCTAATTAAGTAAGTTTGTGTGTCAAAAATGCTGATGGCCTGATCAGCAAGCAATGAAGAAACATGAGCTAAAATTCCAGGGACTTCGCGGGCTTCTATTGGGAGGATTAATTTTAAAAGAGAGAGATTTTGTCCAATGATTTCGTACTCTAAGTTATAATTGGAAATAAGTTCACTCAGCTCGTTTTCAGCGAGCTTTTGCACATATAGTTCAATCCCATCCCGTATTAAAAAGACGTTGGCGATGGATTCGTCTTCCAAAAATTCAAATAAATCAATAATGAATTTTGATATATGTTCTTTATTGTCTATATAGGATCCAAAATTAATTCTTACTTGTTTTAATCCGTCAATCACGCTCGTTGTCGACTTTTTAAGGACATTGATGACATGTCGTGTCCCGAGGTGCGTTTCTTGATATTCACGCATTTTTTTCAAATAGCGTGTTAAAGCAACGGCAACAGCTCCATCCGTAACTTTTAAGCCCGGGTAGAGTTCTTTTAATTCTTTTACCAACTCTTGTGCCACTTCACGTTGGGTTTTTTCCCTCCGTTGGAGCTCATGAACAAGTGCTGGCCGTTTCCTCAATAAATCATATGTCAGTCTTGATATGCTTTTTCTAGGAATGCTAGTCGTAATTATCTCAGAGTTACTCATCTTGCTTCTATCTCCTCGCCCAATTGTTCTAAATGACATCTTTTTGCGTTTATTGAAAAATATTACGTTATTTCTTAATTTTACAAATAAAGTGAAAAAAAGTAAATTTTCTGTGTTCTTATTCATTCCTTAAGATCGCTGCAATATTGATTCTACTGGTTATGTTTATCGCCACTATCAAGCTAAAGATCATCCCAGCAAATATAATCGCATCTGTAATAGCAATTAAATGGAATGGCACATGAAACAGTGGGGGTGGTGCAAGAGAAAATGTGTTCACTAGCAATTCAATCAAACCAATTGTTACTGAAAGCCCTAGAATTGTTCCCAAAAATAACGTGAAAATTAGGACAATCAGATTAGAAATGAACGCCAATGTAAAGAGCTGTTCCTTTTTCATTCCCAATGCCCGTTCTATTCCTGTCAATAGTGACCGTTCTTTGAGATAAAGAAAACTAAAGAAACTTAAGATCGTTAATGAAACAATACCACCATACATTACTAGCAAATTGATGAGAGCAATCATACTGCTTGGGAACACAAAATTTTGTAATTCTTGGTTACGATCTAAATAGAACGTGATATCGTCTTTTTTGAAGGTTGTTCCAAGCCATTGTCGGAGAATTTTGTCATCATATGCAATTTTTAACTGTGTGTCTAGTTGTTTGGCTGCATTAGCGTTTTTTGCTTTAATAAGGTAATAATAGCCAAAGGTCAGGGTTGTTCCTTTTAAAAATTCCGTTTTTAGATTCTCATTGACAACACCGACAATGTAATTCGTTGGTGAACGTTCTAGGTCGGCAGAAACCAAGAGTGGAAAATATTTGAAGGTTCCTATAATCTTTAGATTGAGGACAGACATTATTATGCGTGAATTTTTGAGCACTCGTATCTCAATCGTATCTCCAATTTGTAAGTGGAATTGTTGTCGTGTTTTTTCCCATAATAAAATGGTATTTTGATTTTGAGAGAATTCTTCCATAATTTGTTTCATATCTTTTGAAAGACCCAAAGTATTGGGAATGTATGCGGCATCAAGGAAATCATCTGGGTTTACGCCAAGAATCGAAATTTTTTGCGGACTTTCATCATCATACCAATAGAAAACGGCGGTAGTGCCACTAATGTAATTAGAATAATTAGTGTGAAGATAGGTTAAAAATCCTGTTGCGGGGGAGCCGGTTCTAGAATGAGTGATACGGATATCGGAACCTGTGTAATACTGAGAATAGTAGCCGATATTTTCAATTGAGATGATAGGAAGAATTATTGTTAAAATGATGAGTGTGATTGAAATTGTGCCGATAATGACGCCGTGTGATGATAGTTTCCGGTGACGATAAAGATCACGAATAGCAAAGCTTTTCAAGCCACCCCATTTTTTCCATGCTTTATATGAAACTTTATTAAGTATGACAATGTACAATCTTGCAAGGAAGGCCGATAATCCAAAAGCCAAAAAGAAGGGAGATGGAATGATTAAAAGCGAAAAAAATCCTAAAACACTTAAGCGTGCTGAAATAATTTTGATTAAATCGGCTGTTGTTGTGGTTTCACCGGTATTTGGATTTAGTTTTAAGATTAATCCAAATATGATAACACCGATAATTCCATACACGAGTAAAATTATATCAATGTTTTTTCGCTTCCAGAAGGGCTCTTGATGGACAACTTCAGGAATATTGCCAAAAAATATTTTCTTTAATGCTAGAGAAAGGTATGGGATCGCATTTACAAATAAGGAGAGAATTATTCCGGATTCCAGCGCTAAAATGACTTCGCTCATGGTAATTACAAATGTTTTCGGTGCAACCGTGTAATAATCGGTTAAAATAAGGCCTTTTGTCGTTTTTAAAATTTCTAGCGTGAAACTTGAGAACGCAATTCCTAATATGCCCCCTATTATGCCTACGGTTATTGCTTCTAATAATAAGGTAATAGCAATCTGCAAAAAAGTTGCGCCACGTCCTTTAAAAATACTTATTTGTACAACTAATTGTCGTCGCTGTAAACTAAAAGAAAAATATCCAGTCATTAAAGAAAGTAATAACAATGGCATTATTATTGTTTGATACGTTGGTAAAGAAAGACGTGACTTGTGTAATAGTTCTGTTTCGACTAACGACGAGCTATGTGTTTTTAGACTGATGATTTCAGTAAATTCGTCCAGTGTAGATGGAAATTGGGATATAAAATTGTTAAAAATTTGTGCTTCTTGTTGCTTAAATCGGAGCACTTCTTTTTCCATATTCCATAAATCAAAGGAATATGCGTTGATTTTCCCATAAAATTCAATGTGTTCTCGTCCTTTTACATCAAATTGAAACCCAGTACTTCTTTTTTTCATTTCCATAAAAGTACTGAAGGTTGTCATTAAAGTGATGGGCACAGTTGTAAGGTTGTCGGTCTGTGTGGGTATAAAAGAAATCTCAAATGTGGTAAGGAATTCATCCCAGCGATATTCTAACTGTGGATTGGTTCTTATGATAACCTGACGGAGATCTTCGGTTGAAAAACGACGGATCACGTTTAACGGAAAATTAATTGGAGAAAATTTTAATGACACGCCCGCTTTCTCCAAAGAATAGGTAGTAAGGACAATCTCTGGTGCAATTAAAATAAATGATGTTCCTGACAGATAATTCTTGAGTGAGTCTGTATAAATTGGTGATGCGGCCTTTTCAGTTAGTTCGTCCTTAATGATTATTAATTGTAGCGGATGTTGAATGGTCGTGTTCGTGCTTGTTTTTGTGATTTGCAACTTTGTTGTGGAGAATTGAATCACACTGTAAAATGTTGAATTTTGAACGGGAAACTCAAATTTTTTGAATTGTTGCTCAAAAAAGTTATATAATTTAGTATAATGATCATTTTCAAGTTTATCTATATCTATATTTCCACTAATACTTGCAATGGGTGAAGAATCGCCAAGATTGCTTTGAATTTCTGCATACAGATAGTTTTGCGGAATAACGATGGAAAGAAAAATAAGAGAGACCGATAACATAATTCCAGTCGCAATGAAGAGCAATCGTAAGAAATTACCCTGTAAGTAATCTTTAATAAATAAAAAGAAAGACAGACGTTTTGTGACTTTAAATTTCATTTTCTATCGACCTTCTTCCGTTAAAATGTTGAATATAGGACGTCGGATAGTATAATAGATAGTTAAAAGGACATTGACGAACATAATTAATAATAAGGCACCATACCATCCAATTAAAAGGTTAAATGGGAGCACTTGGACAATAGTTGGTTGTGGTGGGAAATTTCTGATATTAATGAAGAAAAATGAGCCAATAAAATTCGTAAACAGAATTCCAATGCTTAAAGAGGTGCCAAAACTATAACTTATAATGGTTACATTGATTAAACTCATAAACAAAATTAAATCTCGCTTTTTTAAGCCAAGAACGCGTTCTACACCCAGTTCTTGCCAACGCTCGCGAATAAATGTAATCCCAAAGAAGAGAACCGTTAAAAGTGAGACTAGTCCGCTGATTAGGATAAGAGTATTTAACAGAACAATGGAATAAATACTGGCGGGTGAATCAATTTGAACGGTGTTTTGAATTTGTTCTTGCAAAGAAATTACATTCAGATGTAATTCTTCGGTAAAAGTTTGTTTTAATGATTGCAACTGGGTCGCATCAAGATTATTTTTTGCCAAGCGTATATAGTAATGTGTTATTTTAAGATAACTGATTTTAGAACTCAATGCAAGCTTTTCTAAGATTTGTGCCATGGTATTCAGATTGATAATGCCGATAATTTCATTATTAAAGCCATTTTTTGCGGAAAAATAGTCATCTTCTTCGACAGCATCGGGCCATAGCGAAAATTTTCCAATAATGCTTAAAGATAGTGTCTTCAGTATGTCCTTTTCATTGAAGTAAGACCAATTATATGTATCTCCAATTTTTGCACGAAGGATAGCTAAACTTTCTTTCCATAAAGTAATTGAATTATTGTTTTGACTAAATACACTCTTTAAATGTGATATTGAAGGAGAAACGCCATGAAGTGTTTCTAAATATATAGTATTAAAGTAAGTTTGCGGATCGATGGCAAATAACTTGATGGTATATCCAAAGATTGGATCTTTCATTACCACTTCTATGGCAATAGATCCTCCTTTAACAGTCTCGGGATACTTGGCTTTGAGATCTTCAATCACTGTCATGTTTGGATTAGGGTTGATTGTGGAAGACACGAAGTCCGCTGGCGTCATATATTTTTCGTGGATAGATAATTGGTTAGTAATAATTCCGGGAACACTAATAAAGATTGTAGAGACAGTTATCGACATGATAATGACAGCTAACGCACGAATTGCTAACTGATTCCGAACTTTCAAATTCTTTAGTGCAAAACTTTTTAATCCACCCCAGTATTTCCAGCTGAAGGTAGACAAATTTCCTAAGAGCACTAAAAATAAACGTGCAGTAAGAAGTGGTAAGCTAAATAATAGCATTCCAATTGAGGAAAACGCAAGGAATTGAACCATCTCTTTTGGTATAACATCTTGTGTGGTATATTGGATAGCTTGATAAATGAGAAGTGCACTTACGCTATAGACCAATAAGGTAATATCAACATTATATTTCTTCCACGTTGGTTCCGGTTCTACATCCTCTATGGTAATATCTGGACTTTCTTCTGTTAATGTCAGTAATTTCACGAAGTGGGGGATATTAGCTAGAAAAGTAATGGCTAAACTGGCAAAGACAATTAAAAGGAGGTTCTCTGTTGGAATAATGAGTTCGACGTTACTTTTTGAAAAATTTAATTGGAAGAATCCTTCTGACTTCAAGCTTAAAACGCTAAGCGGAATAGCAATAATAAAACTAATTACTGTACTCATTAAGCTAATCCAAAGAACCTCTACTACACTAAGCACAAGCATTTGGGTGATTGTCATTCCCCGAAGTTTTAAAATCGATAAACGTTTATATGTTGAATATTTTACCAAGCCAAACGTATAAAAAATTAAAAATACAGCCAAAATAACAATGGGTATTGTTATGAGGAGTGAAAAGAACTTATATTCTCTTAATTGCAGTTGCAAAATTTCAAATCGCTCATTAAGAGTTGAATTAACTTCGAACGTTGTCAGTTTTTTGATATCCATATAAGTAGCCAAATTGTTAAACAGCACGGCAGAAAGCCTTTGTTCTTCGTCTTTTGCGATTATTTCTAGTTGTTTGAGGTTATTTGGCGTAATTTTTTGTGTATCCAATTGCATTTGGATCATTGGTGAATAGGTATAGGAAAAGCCTGACGTGGAATTTTCAGAACCACAAAAATGGCTGGTAAACCCAAAAACATTTTCAATTGAACTTACCAGAATTAACCAACTGAAACCAATTTGTTCTTCCGCTATGTATTTTTTTATGGTGCTTTCCAGCGCTGATGACCGCGGAATGTTTACTAGATTCAATAATGTAAAATTTTGTAACCCATTGCTAATAATGGAGTATGTTCTTTCACTAGAAAATATAAAAGGGTTATTTGCATTTGGGTCAAAACTGAAATTGCCATAATTGGGGAAATAAAGCGCCAAAAACTTTTGTGTTTCGTTTACCTTTGGAAATTGACTTAATTGCTGTGTTAACTCGGAGCTATTTATAGTTGGGTTAAAAAGTGAAATATAGTCCAAAAAATTTTGTAATTGCGGTTTAGGAAGACCTAAAAAGAATAAGCTGAGCTTCCATCCGATTGGAATTATGCTTCTATTTTTTTCTGCTTCTTTTATTCCCAGAAATACTGACGCACCTTGTTTATTCTTGACAGTAAGAGGATATGTTATATTATACCCTTTCAACGGAATTTTTGTCCCAGAAAGATGATCGTTAATAACATACGTTAGGTTAACAAAATTATCCGTGTCATAACAAGGAAATTGAAATTTAATACGAATATCGTCGATATTGCTGTCTTTTAAAGCGTCACGAACCGCAGCATATTCCATGGACTGGGCGACTATGTTTCCTTGAAGGAGAATTACAATCGCCACAATTACGCCAAAACTAATAATGACTATTCTTCGACGGTTGAGAACTAAATAATCTTTAACCAAAGTTACGGTTGTCACAATTTTTTTCAAAGCATTCATTGTGATACATCCTATTAGACTAAAGAATGTGAGTTAAAAAAGACATGAAAATTGAAAAGAAGCCTTCATTTCTGGATGCCATCTAAAAAATGTCCTCTTAAATGCCTTGTTATTGGGGCAGCTTTAATTATGTGTGAAACACCCCTTACATAGGCTTTATTTTTTAGAAGGCAAAATATAAAACCAATTTTAGTGTTCGCGCTTTCACATTGCATATTTATTTGGAAAAAAATCTGTATGAGTAATCCAAATATATAAATATGACCGCATAAAATGAATAAACAGAGCATATTATAGGATGAATTGAGGCGATAATCATGAGAGAATGTCCAGAATGTGGATTTTTTACCTTAAAATGGGAAAGCCCTTTTTATGTTTGTAGTAAATGTGGTCTTACCTTACGACGACATGAATTAAATGAATTGATTAGCCGTAAAAAACGTGAACGGTTGGAAAGAGATCTCCAAGAAGAAGGTAAAGAAAAATATAAGCGGCAACGTGAATATTTGGACTGGTATATGGGGAAAGGCTCCTAAAAAGGGCCTTTTTGCTTTTTATGTAAGGTTTCTTAATCAGGTGTGCGTTTTTGTTTCTTCATCCGTAAACACAACATACGGAAAGGCTTTTTTTGTGATGTCATCAAGCTCTTTTTCTATACTTTGTGGTGAGATAATTTCACTTCGAATTTCTTTT
This sequence comes from Candidatus Heimdallarchaeota archaeon, assembly GCA_015520535.1. GTDB lineage: Archaea > Asgardarchaeota > Heimdallarchaeia > Hodarchaeales > S146-22 > S146-22. Next base: position 1,017 of record WAPZ01000198.1, on the reverse strand, counting down.
AGTAATACTTCTGGAAATAAAGTACCAAACCTTTTTAGAGAATGTTGTAAGAAAAATGTGTTTTTTCGCGTGATAATGGCCAAAGAGCCGCTGTCTTCTGGCAGTTGTGTGAAAAATATTTGATATGACGTCGCATCAATATGCCGTAGTTGTGATCCTCTTCCAAGATTTTCTTTTATTAAAGAAGAAATTGCAGTGAATACGCCACTTAAGAGTTCTTTTTCTATTTTTAAGGGATTTTCTCCCGGGACTTTTAAACTACGACTATACACAAGAATACCAATGGAATTGTAGAGCATTATGTGTAATATTGGATAAGGAACCTCGTACAGATAATTTGGATGCAGCAAGTACGTGAACATCAGAATAAAAATGCCAACAAATACAATCCCGATTCCCATCAAAAAAACAAAAATCAAATTTTCGAACTGCAATCTTAAAGGAATGGAAATGATAATTACAATAAAATAAAGCGCATTTCCCGCAAACATAAAAGAAACGCTTGCCAATTCAAATACTACCGCTCTTTTTTTAGAAAGGGTAAACGTGCGATACACGACAGTTAGGGCATAACCATAGATTAAAATGCCCATTAGGGTAAACAATAAAAAGTTCCATGGCGATACGCTTGATCGTTCCAAAATTCCGCCGAGTTCTAACAGAAGAATAGTAAAGCTTGCAATTAATAGGGAAAAAATGATGCCATGCCGTCGAAACGGAGGGGATGCCGTTGCCAATGCTTCATAGTGCAAATAAAGGAAGTAAAACGCAATCAAGACGATGTTGGCACTCGTCACTTGAACATAAAATGCGCCGTCCATTTCAAAAAAATACATGGCAAAGGCAATAGTTTGGAGAAAAAATCCTAAACATGCGAAAAAAAGTGCGGTTGTGAACTGTGGATTATAGCGAATTTTTTTTATGCGTTGGTAAACAAATAGTGCAAAAACAGCTAGAAGGATAATAAAAATTAGGGCTGAGAATAGCATAGCACCAAAATATTGGTAATTCATTGGT
>WAPZ01000197.1 GCA_015520535.1 Candidatus Heimdallarchaeota archaeon | reverse complement strand
CTTTGATAGTTACATAATGTCCAATATAGCGCCATTTACCAAACCATTTTCCTCTTAATGTATTTGAAAAGGAAGAAAAATCTGCTGGCGGATTAAATATCTCAAAAAATACAGTTGATTGTTTTAATGATGGAAAGTTGAATAATTCACTTTCTATAAGTGTATTTTTCATAGTTACTTGCGTGTTTTTTGCGTTGCTAAGAGAATTTAAACGATATCCGTATTCCGTTCTTTCAATGATTTGTGCATCAACAAGTTTTTCTAAGGCGTTAGTTAATTTTTGTTGATGCACATTTTTTAAAAGGCGCTTAATTCCACTAAATGTTAAGTAGAAGTCTTTTCTCGTGTTAAAAAGATGTAGCAAATTCTTATAGAGTGGGTTTGCATTAAATTCGCTATAAGATTTCTTATTATGTGGCAGTGAAAAATTTCGGCTGCTTTCTTCTAAAAGACTTGATGTACTAGAGTTATTCAGTAAATCCGAATCATATGATTGGATTTCATCGTGCTCGTCTGTTACAGCTTGATGATTGAAATCATTCTCGGGAATGTGCATTGAACTCACCTTCAGTAAGGCGAACAGTAGATTTCGCCTTTCACCATTAAAAAAATGAAAAAAAACCTTTTTAAAGATATCTAATGCGGCTTTTTTTTAAAAAGGAGTTAAAACTTAAACAACAAATTTTTGTCAAAGATAAAATTGTTCTCATACAAATGGGTTATAAGGGTTTTTAACTGTGGACTTATATCATTTCGTTGTAACGCAGTATATAAAGTTGCCAATATGTAGCCAATTTTATTTCCGGTGTCGAAACGGAGAATGTTTTCGAGCGTACATCCGATAAGGTCACCGTTTTTTATAAGAACTTGGATAGCGTCAGTTTGTGTGACTTCTTTCACTTCATCGGCATTTTTTACTGCGGTTAAGGAATCGATGATGTCAAAGATTACTGGTTTGAAGAGATATCGTCCGGGAACCGCCCATGTTGAGGGTGCGTCGTCGATTGTGGGTTTTTCTATCATATCAGTTATGGTATAATAGGGGTCATGGGTTCGTGGAGAAACTGCTGCAATTCCATATTTGTCGACATCGCCTTCTGGTACTCGGTATAATGAAATAACATTTTTTTTCGTTTTTTCATAGGCTTTAACTAAGATTTCAGCGGCATTTGGGGTTCCAAAGAACAAGTCATCGGGATACGCGAGAACAAACGGATGATTTTTAGTAAATGATTTTGCCAAGGAAATGACATGTGCAGTTCCACGCATACGGTCTTGTCGTCGGAAAAAAATATTTAAATCGTCAAAGGACGTTCGTTGAAGTGTTTTAAGCTTTTTTGAATCGTTTTTCCCTTGTAAGACTTCAGTAAGCTCGAAATCGTAATCAAAATAATCTTCAAGGATTTTTTTCCTTCTTGAGGTTACTATTAGTATATTTTTAATACCAGCTTGACGAAATTCCTCAATTATAAAATGGATAGCGGGAAGGTCGACCAGCGGTAACATTTCCTTCGGAACGGTTTTTGTTATTGGTAAAAAGCGTGTGCCGTACCCAGCAGCTGCGATAACACCATAGATCTCCACTTATATCCCTCATAAAATTTTGCTTTCAATTATTTCTAACCGTTCCTCCATTTTTTCTAACTTTTGAAGTATTTGATTCAACAGTTCTATGATTTGATTGTTTACTGTGGTTGGAGCTTCCATATCAGTTGGAATTGCTGCCGTAGCACCCAAATTTTTGGCTAACTTATTTGCTACATCCTTAATGATTGGTGGGGGAACTTGATGTTGAATGCGTACTTCATTAATCAGGTTGACTAAGGCTTTTTCTATGGTAGCATCGGAGAGTGAAGATAGGGGAGCACTGGCAACCGGATCTCCTCTTAGCAATAGTTCTAATTTATATGTTCCCGCTCTTGTGACCGCCACGCGAGCTTTGAATAAAACACCCGGAATATCAACTTCTACACTCATACTCTTACCTCCTAATAAATATTGGAAAAAAATTGCGCTTGATAACTTTATTTCATGTTTATTATGCCCAAATCCTTTATAATACTTTGGGAACTAGTGCTTTATCGACCCGGTTCTCCTAGCGGAACTATTTCTTCAATGAGAAGTCCAATTTCTTCAAACTTTTCTTGTGCACCTTTTAAAATTCGCTCTATATCAGCCTCTTCGTCAGAATAAGGGAATATCGTGAAACCTAATAGTATTTCTGCTATCATAGAGAATTCTGGATCAAAGTTATCTAATTCACATCTAAATTCACGACCTTCGCCGCTAAATTCAACCTCTAAGTCATCTTTAATATGATTCAACTCTGCATCCAAATCCTCGAACGTAATATCCTCTATTGTCACTAACACACGAAAAAGGTAGTAAAACATGCGTGGACCGGGTTCAAATGCCATTTATCAAGTCAACTCCAATGTTCTCTGAACTCCACTCAAATATTCATATCATAAAACTTTTTTTATTAGCAATTATAATAATCACATAGGATATGTGAAAATGTGACGCCTTTAAGGACCTACAAAAATGAATTTACGGTATAATAGATTTGTAATCGGTTTGGTTTTTCCAGTTATTTATGAGGTACTCCTTTTACTTTCATATTTTACTTTTCAATTCAATCAAACACCCAGTTTATCCATTATGCTTCCACTAATCTTTCTTACCTTCCCACTCTTGATTTTGTACGTCTTTACTCCATATATCATTTTAACAATTACACAAGCAGAAAGACAATACAAAAGATATTTAATCACCAATTTAAGGGATATATTCTCGCTATCAGCATTAAAATTAGAAAGTGAGATAGAGCACGCCGTTATAGAGCAAATTAAAGGAAACCTAATACCAAGTTTAGTACGGCGGTTTCGGCGTAATTATGTTGAAAACTTTTTTTATCGTGGACAAAGCCGGATATATTTAGATCTAACATGGAAGGAAGCACTGTTACTCTTTAGTCTTGGTTTCGGCACGTTCAATCTACTCAATTTTTTTGTCACCATCTATCTTCATTTTAATTCTTTGGATTTAGACTTCTTTTATATTGATCAAATTGTTAACCTTACTAATGTTATCATTTTGGCGACTATTTTTATTTTGATGGTTTTATTATCGTTCTTTCTATTAACTTATTCGAAAAAACATATCACAACGTTAATTTTCCTTTCAAGTTATACTTTAATCACGAAAGACGATGAAATTAAGGTCACCACACGAGAACTTGCCTTAGAAGCAATTCGATCATTCCCGCTTCAAGATGTGATTGGTACTAATTTGGCCAGTAACAGAGAACTTGTTGCGAAGTTTTATGAAGATTTGTTAAAGTCACCACTTCAAGAGAAATTTGAAGAACACTTAAATCATTTTATCGCAAAAAATTTGGCATGGAGAGAATATTCGAAGATTTTAGATAAATTGAAAATTAAAGATGAACAACGGCGAGAAATCGAACAGAAATTTTTCATTCATCCCTTGGTTTTGAAAGCTTTCAAGAAATTGACTTTAAGTGAAGAAGAATTCGAAAATCTAAAAATCGACCTACTATATGTCAAGA
>WAPZ01000196.1 GCA_015520535.1 Candidatus Heimdallarchaeota archaeon | reverse complement strand
GTCTATGAACATCAGGTTCGCGAATTTGTCTATTGAAGTACTTGTTTGGATTACCTTTACCGATATAACCGACAACACGTTTTATTTCTTCCTTAGTTAGAAACCTGTTAAATAAATTTTCAAATAGAGCTTCGCTCGTCTCTGAGCGAAAAACTTCCGGAAGATATTCATGAAGTTTTGTTCTTGGTTTCTTGTAATCTGATCTATCAGACATAATCAATTCTTTTGTATTTTTTCAATATTTATAACTAGGTAACACCGCAATATTACACGACATTTATTCTAACAACAGAGATGGATAAATCGTCAGACTGATTATTGGTTATTGATAATTCTATAGTTCCGGAGTTGTTATTAACATTGACGAGATAAGGAATTGATGTTCCGATTACTGCATATCTATTATGCGTGACATCCCCTGTAGATGTTACAGATACTAATATTTCACCTGTGGAACTTTTGTTGTTTGTATTATCTTCAATGTGATATATCCACTTTACAGCTTTATATTTTGAAGATGAAAAACTATCAACAATATCAGATGAATTACCTGGTATTACAATGTTTCTTTTTGTTGTGCCTACAATTCCACTCGTACTAGTAATCGGTTGTGTTATAACAATTGCCATTTTTATCTTATCCCGTGTATCTTGTGTTTTTATTTATTTCTCACAACTATTGTAAATATTTGTGTAAATAACAAATGCAATGAACAAATACAACCTGATTGACAAAATTCGTACATTTTATTTGCTTGTTGGCGAATTATTAGACACGTGGAGGATTATTCCACGGTTGATTGTGTTTGGTTATGGATGGTTAGTTTATAAAACTTTTATATGGTATCTTTCATTGGAACCGTATGTTTTGGAAAACTGTAATCTCCCCCCAGAACAATTTAATAACTGCATTATTAATGCTCCAACGCAAGCACAATCAATCGTTCTCGGAACAATTGTAGGTGTTGCCTCTCTGATATTCAATTTTTATGTAAAAACGGGTCGCGATTACAAAGGATGGTTAGAAACAATTAATGATTTAAAAAACAGAAATGGTTTGAAATTAAATACAAACGGAGAGAATGATGAAAAATCTCAGTTACTGGTTGAAAAGAAAGAAAGTTAATACTATTATATTAACAACGTTATTGTTTGTTCTTTCGGGTTGTGCTGTGACTTCTGTAAGATACGAAGAAAGTCTCTTAGATGACATACTGACAGTTGCAGGAATAGCAGATCATGCTGTGATTCACTGTTCAGGTGAACAACAAGACATTCTTCGCTCACACCTTGAAGAAATCAATACACATGTTGCAAAGTCACTCTATTATGCTCAAATGAGAATTAAAAACAAAAATCTTGTAAATTCTTTAAAAAATTTACGGAAAATATCCGAACGTTTTGAAAATTATCTCATCGTTACTGATAACAATGTTAGAGAAACAACATGTGAAATACAAATGAGAATGATTTCTCTTGGTGCAAGAAAAGTTGCGCTTGATTATGCAAACATTAGAGGAAAATAATAGGAGATAAAAAATGGCTTACGATCAACTTTCTGTTACTGAATTAATGAACGATTTGTCAATGTTAAGAGAACAAATTGAACGTTTACCTGATGATCATATATTGAAATCTGAAGGTCTGGTGATGGTTGACATTATTAAGAAATATGCCGATATGGTACTAAGTGGAGAGTTTCCAAAAACAGAATTTGAGACCGTTTATCTCTCACTTCTAGATTTTGTCCGCCTTAATGAAAACTCTGATGCCTTTCAACAAGATGTGGCCACAGCAAATGCAATTAGAACATTGCTTGATATAGCAAGTAAACTACGTTATGTTCTTTAATTTGAAAATACCATTTAAAGGAGGTAGATATGAGTGTAAAAAATCGTCATCGTCTTGACGAACGGGAACTTCATCGTCTTACGCCCGAGGAGCTTGAAGAAAACTATGGGATTAAAATCAATGAAAAGGGACAAGTTTTTGATCCGTGTTATGGACGCATTTTTGATTCTCTCAACGATTGGGTTGAATTTGAACTAAAATATGGAGAAGGTTCTACAGGCTTCGAAAAGATTTCTGGGAAGGAAATGTATGATGACTATTACTGATATAGTTTTGTTTTTTGACCTTGACGGTGTTTTGGCTGATTTTGAGAACGGGATCAAAACGCTTTTTCCAGATTATACAGAAAAACGCTATCAACTAGATAAACAATACAAACAACTTGTATGGAATACAGTTTACCAAAAAACCAAACAAGGTTATGAACTATGGTATAACTTGAACCCGTATCCTTGGACAAGAAGTTTTTGGGAATTAACATCTTGTTTTAAACGAAAGATACTCACCGCTACTGGTGTTAAAGAACATAATATAAACAATCTAATTGTTGATCAAAAACGTAGATGGGTTCGAGAACATCTTGATGATAAAGTTGAAATAATATGTGTTAATCATACAGTCGATAAAGGAAAGTATGCAAATAACAATAATAACTATATATTGATTGATGATAGAGAAAAAGCGTGCGCTGCTTGGGAACAAAACGGCGGGAAAGCAATTCTTTTTACTGATCCAGTAACGGTGTATGATAAATTGTCAATGTTGAAAAATAGATATGGAGGACAAGCTGTGGATAAAATTGAAACAAAAACAATCAACCAGATCGAAGTATACGGAAGACAAGTGTGTCATAATTG
>WAPZ01000195.1 GCA_015520535.1 Candidatus Heimdallarchaeota archaeon | reverse complement strand
GGTTAATAGGGAAAGGAAGTCAGGGAAAATGCAGACCATATCAGCCGCGTATGACGAATTTTATGATAATGATCGAGAAATGACTTTACATGAGAGAATTGACCTTTTAGCACAACATATAAGAAAAATTTCTGCCATGAAGATGCAGATTGGGCGATTGGTATCCCAGCTTTCCTTTGAAGATAAAAAGATTCCGGCTCCGCTTCGGTTACCACTTGTAGATGAGGTGTGCGTTACCCCAATTGAAGCAACTAATCTTAACGGCATTACAGTATCAGCTATAGATGGTGGTTTAATAACAAGAAGTTTAGTGGGGTTGGATCTTTTCTTTTTAAGAAGTGTAGCTGTATCTTTAACGTTTTCCAGTCATGGCATTTACCGTGTAAGTTATTTCCCGTCAAAATATCCGAGCCTCGAATTTTATCATTTAAAAAATACCAGCAAGCAGATGGAAGCAGAGACGATTGCGGGTTTATATCGGACGATTCATGAAATTTCGACTGCGGCAAAATTAATAAAAAGCAGTCGGAAGCATATTGATTTTTTGTTGATGGATGGTGGTTTTCCAGATCAATATTTGTCCTTGTCAAAACCGTATACGCGGCTTCATTATGCATTAAAAAAGGTTTTAATTGATTTAATCACGCGTGCACAAGATAAAGGTATTTATGTAGCATGGATTGTAAAGGATAGTCGGGCGACCTTATTTAATGAATTTTTAACGCAGATAATTCCGTATGTAATTAAAAAAGTTCCTGCGTTGTATAAATTAGATTATCGCACATTGCTAAAATCCAATCGTGATATGGATTTGTTCTTTTACATTTTATCAGTTGGAAGCCGAAGCTTTACTTTGCGAAAAAAAGAGTTAGAATTGACATTAGAAGATGAAGACACCGACGCCTCCCTAATGAATCAAACCTCAAATGATTTTTTAACATCGACCGACGAAAAGCAGTTTTTAACAAATGTATTATCACATGATGACGATGATAGGACTTATTTAGCCGGTGACTTGTATTCTTTCTACTTGAAAGTGGTGCCTTATGACGTGCCTTTACGAATAGAATTTGTTGATACTAATCCGAATTCAGACCGGCAAGATGTGATTACTACAGCAAACAAGATTTCTGCCGTAGTATTACCATTATCACAGTTTAATCATCAATATGGAGTGCCATCACCAATTATTGAGGCGGATGCTCGCTGTAAGATTAAAAGAGAGGAAATTGACGGTATTATCAGTTATCTTCAAAAATATACCCAAGCGCCGGAAGTATGGATCAAGCGTCGGGAGAAAAGCCCATGGAATTGGTAATATGATATAAATAGGGAGAGCAACGTGATCAAAATGTTATTTAAGATTAAAGACACGTCATTAGCCATAGGAACGGTAATTACAGGTAAAGATTCTCCATCGACACAAAAAGTAGAGTTTGTATTAAGAAATGAACATGTAAAAACCTTTCGAGGAGAATTAGTTATTGTTCATGAGATGATTCATGATAAAGAGCGAGTGACACTCTTACAAATAACTGAGATTCAAAAAGTGAACATGTATTATCAATCCGTAGATTCGGCGAGAATTTATGAAAATGCACATCGTGGTTTTGAATCTGTGTTTCCAACAGATCAATGGGAGTATGTGTTATGTATTGGAAAACCGCTTGGTGAATTAGTTCAAACTGAATTACGACGGGTCACTTTTCCGGTGTCTCCCGGCGCAAAAGTTTATAGAGCTAACGAAAATATATTGAAGAATTTTTTGGGATTTGATGAACACGGATTGTATTTGGGGCACACACCGACCGCCAATGTTCCCGTAAAAGTGAATTTAGATCGCCTTCTACGAAAACATCTCGCTATTTTAGCTATTTCAGGAGCAGGCAAATCACACACCGCCAGTGTGCTGTTAGAAGAACTTCTTTTCAGAAAAGCTAGTGATGGAAGGATAAACATTGTGGTAATTGATCCACATGGAGAATATCGTGGTTTTTCAGAAGTAGAAGAATTTAAAGCGCAGACGACATTAGTCGATGCCGCTGAATTTTCGATTGCTGTGAAAAATTTGTCAGCATGGGATTTTTTAACCTTCAAGCCGGATATGAGTCCCGTTCAAACGCGTGAGTTAGACAAAATAATTCAAGAATTTAAAAAGAAGGAAGATATGCACTACTACGGATTAATTGACCTAATAAAAGCCATTGAAACAAAGAAAGAATTAAAAGCAAGTACCCGCGACGCTCTAATTGGCTGGCTGGAAAATCTTAACCGCTCACGAATCTTTAGTTTGCAAGATCATCCAGATTTAGAAGAGGCATTGAAGCAACAAGGTCGCTTGATTATTTTTGATCTGAGTTCTAGATACGATAGTCAAAGTAAAGAAATAATCACGACTTATGTTCTTAAACAAATCTTTAAATTAAGACGAAAAGATGCGATTCCGCCAGTACTTATCGTCGTGGAAGAGGCACATCAATTTTGCCCTGAGGGGAGAAGTTCTATTTCAAAAGGCATTATTGAAACCATAGCGCGGGAAGGAAGAAAGTTTTTCACGTCATTATGTCTTATTTCCCAACGTCCCGTGAATTTATCAGTGACTGCTCTTTCACAGTGTAATACTCATCTCATCATGAGAATTCGTAATCCCTATGATATTGACTATATAGGACGAACCAGTGAAGGAATTGACAAAATGATTTTAAGGAGCCTCCCGGACTTAGATGTGGGCGAAGGAATTTTGGTCGGAAATGCCGTCAATTATCCGACCTTTTTCAAAGTAAGAGAACGTCGTGTAAAGCCACCACGCTTTGAAATGACCTTAGAAGAAGCTGCAAAGCAATTTGAAGAAAACAAGCGATAATCTACATAAAACGCATTCTTTTTTTACTTCAAAATGAGTTCTGCGGTGACTCCAGCAAAAGAAAATTAAGGCGGCTTTTTCTACTTTTAATTGATTAACAATGACCGCTGATAAATCTATTTTCTTTTTTAATTTTACAAAGAATGATTCATTAGAGTTTGTCAAGAAAAATATTGCGCAACATTATCAAATTCCAGTTGATATGCTTTTTTGGATCCCTTATCTTGAAAACCTTGAAACCTTAGAGTTAATCAGCCGTAAGTTAACAGTAAAATACACAAACGATGAAAACGCCGAAACAAAAGGATTACTTTTCCTCAAAAATTATGATAATGTCCTACATATTAGCCTTTCAAACCTAATGAACAATAACGAGGACAATAACACAGCAATACTTAAAAAACAACTGCTATGGAAATATTTGGAAACTCAAGAAGGTTCTCAACTAACAAGCAGTACGCAAAATTTTAGTATGCTCTTATCTGTAGAGCCAACACCGAAATCAACCTTCTTATTAGAAAAAGGTATGCTTCCCTTGGCACCAATCTTTTTAGTTATCGGAAATGCACGTTCAATGAAGGAATATCTCATAAAATTTGGCAAAAAACAAGCCCTCACCCCATATAAACTGAAAAAATTTTCCTATGACAATGACCCATGGATGGACTTTGTCCGCATCGATAAATTGTGTTCGGGGAAAAATAGGCACAAAGAGATCCGTCAATGGTCTAAAATGAAAGGTACTGAAAGCTATCTTTTTATTGGGTTCCGAAAAGCCGTAGGATATCTCATGATTAATCCGGAACACGGTTGGGTTGGTCCAGTCGGTGCTCTAATGAACGAATTGCCAGAAATAATGTCTTTCGTTTTTAACGAGTTTTTAAAGGCCCATGTCGATAAAATTGGCTTTTTACTCCCAAGTTTCAGCACCCTCTCTTTACAAAACTTAGTTCAATGTGGTTTCCATGTAGAACGGCTCTACCATTTACTCAGTGTTAATATAATGGGGAAATTAGACAGTTATATACCACGTGACTTTTTATTTTTTTAATTTAAATTGCCCAAAACACATCATATTACCAAATTCGTGCTAAATAAAATTCATAAAACGAGCTTGGAGGATTATAGGACATGAACGAAAGAAAACACTTGGCTGAACCATTTGAATTCAAGAAATCCTCAAAAAAGGTAATCCTTATGGTTCACGGTTTAACCGCGTCCCCCGCAGAGATGCGACCTTTAGCTGAATTTTTAAGCCAACAAGACAATTTTGATTTTGATATCATTGGTATACGTTTACCCGGTCACGGAACCAGCGTTGAAGATTTGCGAAAAAAGAGTTGGAAAGAATGGGTAGCGAGCGTCGAAAACGCCTACAATACTTTAAAAAGCCAATATGATTCAATCGTGTTATGTGGACTCTCGCTAGGCGCCCTTTTAACCGCTTATGTTGCCGCAATGCACCCAGAAAAAGTGTGTGCCTTAGTTTTATTAGCACCACCGTACAAATTGAAAACCAAAGCTTTGGCTTTAACCGGCATTTTAAGGTTCTTTAAACCCTACTTCCCAAAATCGACTGACGTTGAAGAGTATTATCGGCAACATAATTTATGGTCCTATACAAAATACCCAACAAATGCTTTATATCAGCTTCATTTAACCATTAAAGCACTAAAAAAGAAAATCAAAGAAATCCAAACCCCAACAATGATTGCTTTAGGGAAAAAGGACGATCTAGTAGCCTTAGAAACAATAACTTTGCTAAAAAAAGAGCTTACAACCACATCAGAAGTCCTTATTTTAAATCATTCGGGACACATTCTGACTGTGGAACCAGATAAAGATATATTATTTGCAAAAACAAGAGAGTTTATAGAAAAAAATTGCACAAAATAAAATTTCATCCACTAAACCTCAAAGAGAGAAGAGAAAATGTCTACGTTAAAAAAACCCGAATGGATAAAAGTAAAATTAGCCTCTGGAGATACGTATTTTCACTTAAAACGGCTCATGCGCAAACAATCGTTACATACGGTTTGCGAAGAGGCCTTATGCCCCAATATTACGGAGTGCTGGAATCATGGCACCGCAACTTTTATGATTTTAGGTGACACCTGCACGAGAGCATGCAAATTTTGTGCGGTAAAAACTGGAAATCCAAAAGGATTTATCGACCCCTTAGAACCCTACCATTTGGCACAAACCGTAAAAAACATGAAACTTAGTTACGTAGTAATAACCTCCGTTGATAGAGATGACTTACCGGATGGCGGAGCACAGCATTTTGCGGATTGCATTACCATGACTCGTAAATATAACCCCACTACGCTTATTGAAGTGTTAACTCCCGATTTTCAAGGAAATACCAAGGCTTTAGACATGATAATAGCTGCACATCCCGATGTATTTGCTCATAACATTGAAACCATTAAAAGACTCACACCGAAAGTCCGAGATCCAAAAGCCTCCTATGAACAATCTTTGTTCGTTTTAGAGTATGTAAAAAAGAAAGATCCGACCATCTATACCAAATCATCCATTATGGTCGGCGTGGGAGAGGAAAAAGCCGAAGTTATTGAGGCAATGAAAGACTTACGCGCTATTGATGTGGACTTTCTTGCAATTGGGCAATATTTACGTCCGACAATGAAACATCTACCCGTAAAGCGCTATGTAACGCCAAAAGAATTTAAAGACTATGAGGAAATTGGACTAAAGTTAGGATTCAAGTTTGTAGCCTCAGGACCATTAGTTCGAACGTCCTATCGCGCCGGAGAATTTTTTGTTAAAAATCTGATTCAAAAAGAAAAACGGATGTGAAGGATATGGAAAAAAAACTAGAGACAGAAGTAGCTGTAATTGGAGCGGGGCCTGGTGGATATGTGTGTGCCATACGACTGGGCCAATTAGGAAAAGATGTAGTTCTGATTGAAAGAATGGAAAACTTAGGTGGTGAATGCTTAAACTTTGGTTGTATACCATCAAAAACACTCATTCATGTTGCTGATCAATATTATTCACTACAACAAGCGGAAAAATTTGGAATCAAAGTATCACATGTGGAATTTGATGCAAAAAAAATGCAAGAATGGAAGCAACATGTGGTTAAAACATTAACTTCTGGCGTAAAACTCTTATGTAAGGGTTATGGCGCAAAAATCCTTCATGGAATGGCATCATTTGAAGATCCGCATACACTGAAAGTCCAAACTCATGAAGGTGAGACCGTCTATGTGCACGCAAAAAACATTGTTATCGCAACAGGAACCACATTTATTGAATTACCGGGCTTTAGTTATGAGCATCCTCGGGTTTTAAATGCAAAAAAGGCTTTAAATCTCGATTATATTCCCGAAAAAATGCTTATTATCGGTGGTGGCATCATTGGACTTGAATTAGGGACTGTATTTGCAAAATTAGGATCAAAAGTTACGGTTGTGGAACTGTTAGACCAACTACTTCCTGGCATCAACCCACGATTAGTTCGCTATCTTCAGCGAAATTTGAAAAAACTCGGGTTTACTATTTACACAAAATCAAAAGCAACACACGTAGAACACCATGATGACGAAAATCTCTCTATTGTCACTGTAGAAACTCCTAAAGGTGAAATTAAAATTGAAGCCAATGTCATTTTAGTAAGTGTCGGAAAGAAAATCTCTCATAATGGATTAAACATTGAAAAGAGCGCCGTAAAAACCGATAAAAAAGGTTTTATTATCGTAAATGAAAAATTACAGACAAATGTCCCACATATTTATGCAATAGGTGATGTAACAGGTCCACCTTTCCTTGCACATAGAGCCATGAAACAAGGAGCTATAGCTGCCGAAATTATTGCAGGAAAAGAGGTTACTTTTCATCCAAAAGCGATTCCAATGGCAATTTTCACTGATCCCGAAATTGCATTTACGGGATTAGATGAACAAGCCGCAAAAGAAAAAGGGCATGAAATCCTTATTGGACAAGTTCCATTTACCATTTCTGGTAAAGCGTACTCAATGGACAAGGCTGAAGGCTTCGTACGTATCATTGCAGATAAAGAGAGCAAAAAAGTTCTTGGTGTAGAAATGATTGGCCCGCATGTAACCGAATTAATTCATGAAGTTAACCTCGCCATCGAAAAAGGTGCCACATTAGAAGACTTAATTAATTCCATCCACGTACACCCAACTTTGTTTGAAGTCATTGCTGAAAGCGCTGAAGACGCCTTAGGAAAACCCATACACTATTTAAAAAAATAAATACATCGACAAAAGCATGATTTAGTGATTTATATGGCAACAAATGCCCTTTCAAAAAATATAACAACCAAAAAGGAAGATGCATGGCAACTGGTAGATTTAGGCCTTTTGGACTACAAAATAACATGGGATCTCCAAAAAAAACTAAGATCACTTCGTGCACAAGATACTATTACATCTAACATTTTAATTCTGGTAGAACATCCCCATGTAATTACGGTCGGAAAACACGGCAACCCGCAAAATGTACTTACCAATGAACTTCCAGTCTACTTCATAGAACGGGGTGGCGATGCCACTTATCATGGGCCGGGTCAACTAGTGGGATATTTAATCGCAAAGATGACCAAACAATACAAATCCATCCGAGAACATGTCACCTCAATCGGATTTATTCTAGAAAAAACCCTCAATTTTTATCGTATCATTGCCAAATGGAAAGAAAAACCCGCGGGAGTATGGGTTAACAACAAAAAAATCGCATCTATTGGAATTGCAATCAAAGAATGGGTAACCTTCCACGGCTTCGCCTTAAACGTTAATACTGACCTTTCCTACTTTTTTAAAATCAATCCTTGTGGCATGCACCCTACTGTAATGACATCGATGGAACAAATTCTCGGGAAAAAAATTCCCATGAATGAGGTAAAAGAAGCATTCGTCAAAAGTTTCGAAGAATATCACCATATAAAATGGACACAAAACAAAAATGTGGAATCAATTATTAAAACTTTTGTAAAAAAGGGAGAAAAAAATGAGTAAAAACGAATTCCCTTCTGTGGGTGATTTTTATACTATTATCGACGGAATTACCATTTCAAAAGCCGGAATCTGGTGGACTGCCGCACTTTTAGTAGAAACTAGTCCAATGCAAACTGAAGGCAGTGACAACGAAACAGAGACCGAACAAAAAAAACAAAGAAAAGTACTTTTAGTCCGTTGGCGAAAAAGAGGAAAATTCTGGCAACGCACAAAAGATTTTGCATTAAATAACCCTAAACATTTCCTTAAATTTAAAGAAGCCGTTGAAAAATGGATACAAGAAGAAACATGGGAATCATAGGCCTATTGCGTCTTTTCCTTCCATTTTTCTATTTTTTCTTGAAGCTCTTGGAATTCCAGTCCTTCACCGCGCTCCATTTTTCTAATAATCGTGTTTAGTTCATACAACACTGTTGAAGGAACATTCATTTCTTCAATTTTTAATTTAAAGTCTTTTAAAAACTGAAGCTGCTGTTCTTTATTTTCACGCCGTTTTTCTAATCCCTTTAAAAGAAAATCGAACACATCACTTTCATGAGTAATTGGTATGGCCTGGTATTTACTTATGGCAGTAGATATTAAGGATATTAACTCTTCTTTCGCCTTGTTTAAAGACGTTACTCTTCCCGATTCCACTAAATGTGTGGCATAATTCACTGAAATCTGTTGAAACGCGGTCGGTAAATCATCTGGCGTGCCAACTAACTGTAACACCATATGATATAATTTTAATTCCGCTATCACACGAAGAGTATTCTTTTTGATATATTCAAGCTCTTTTTTCGTCAATATTTTAGCTTTGAATAATCTATCCGCCAAATCTTTGAAGTCATCGATGTCACGACGCCCAGATAAAAAATCAGCATCTAATTCCGGCTTAATTTTATTGCATAACTCTTCAATTAGCGTCAAATTTGCCACCAAAAAAGAAAAGAAGACAAAATTTAAAAATGTTTCTATATATTAAAAACCACTAACAACTACAGCAAAAATTGGCCGTTATTAACATCCGTTAATGTGAATAAAAAATGAAAAACAGCGATAAAAATTTATTTCAATAAATGTTTGATTTTTCGCGTCGGATGACCAAATTCTCCGGTTATATCTTTTACCACAAAGTTTACTTC
>WAPZ01000194.1 GCA_015520535.1 Candidatus Heimdallarchaeota archaeon | reverse complement strand
TCCTTATATTTATGGAAACATATTTATGTGAAGAGTACGAATTAACAAAAATGTAAAATAATAATCTAAATAATTAGGTGTTATTTATGGCGAAAAAAAACCTACTAATTATTGGCATTGTAGTTTCTGTGATCGGCCTCCTCTTGTCACTGTTTATCTTCCTTATTCCGCTTAATTTAACGTTTGGTCTTCCTGTAATTACATTTGCGGATTTGACTCATGTAAGTAACCCGATTTCACTCACAACCGCCTCCGGTGCAGAAGTGGATTCGGTGCCTATTGGGGCTGGCCTAATAACGAAATATAGAATTGGATTTTTTATTAGCGTCCTTGAAGGCTTGCCAAGTGATGCACAATTGCAAGTTGATATTATTGCATATCAATCGTCTGGCGGAACTCCCACCACGTTAATCGGCACCGTAAAAAGTGTAACTTTAAGTGATGGAAAAAGCTTTTGGATTGAGTTTACTGAAGCGCTAAGCGTTAATTTTGAGCGTGTCTATAAAGTTTCGATGCAATATACAACTCAAGGAGCTGGTGCACCAAGTACAATCACTGTCTACCTTGGGGTATTTGGGAAGAGTGTCGTGATTGGTTACAGTGGAGCCGGCATTTTCATCCTTGGTCTTGTCGTTATAGGTGTAAGCTTTGCTGTCGGAGGTGGTTCCACCTTCAAAGGAGCTAGAAAACGCGGTAAACGTCGTCGAGTTTCTTTTACTGGTGAACCCGTCCTTGGCGTAGACCTCGATAGTTCAACAACTCGAACACGGCGGGTGAAAGGTACTTCGTCAAAAGGAAAAAAGAAAGTGGTCAAAAAGAAGCGTGCAGCGGCACGACCGGCAGCTACCGCCGCAGCCACCACTACATGCCGGTACTGCGGAAAACCAGTCTCACCTACAGCTCTGATCTGCCCACATTGCTATGCGGAGCTTCGTTAAGTTCTTGAATCGTTTACCCTTCCCCAATTTTTTCTTTTGCTTAATTAGTAGCGATATCATGGTTTAAAAAATAATTAACAGAGAATATGCATTTTTCTGTGTGTAAATAGGTGTTCAATTGTGAGCGCAATTACTAAAAAACTGCGGCAAATTGGAAAAAAAACGGCACAATCGTTAGAAGAAAAGCAAAAAAAGGAAATTAAAGATTTTATTACAGATCTTGAAGATGCTGTCCAATTAATGGATGATCTAATTGAAGATATGACGAAGGAGTATGAAGCACAAGTAATCGAGCGTCGTTCGTTAGGTGAAAAAGTTACAGCAACATTACCGAGTTTTTTACAGCCCCAACGAATTAAAAGACAAGAAGAAAAGATCCAAGAATTAAAAAAAGCGCGTCAAAAAATAAAGAAAGTTTCAGAAGCCCTAAATGACTTTGAACAACACCTCACCGTTCGGCCAGCAGACGAAACTTCATTAGGGCAACGCGTGTATGAAATCACCTACCCAGGAGAACAAATCAGCCAAGAGCGATTAGATGAGCTGGAAATTAAATTAGAACAAATGGAACACAATTTTGTCCAACAAATGGAACATATCAGTGTACAAATGAATTCCCTTCATAATGGTTTACAACAATTGGCAAAACAGTTAGAAGAACATGGTATGAAGTTAGAAAACATTGAAACAAAAATCGATAAAATGGATAGTAAATTGGCGCAAATCCAAAAAAAATTAAAAAACATTGCGTCAAAGCTTACACAAAATCGTGCGTTATTACTTCTTTTGGTCGGCGTGGTCATCGGACTGCTTGTCGTTATTATTCTTTAAAAAATAGAAAAATTCATTTCAAATAAAAAGCTTTTAAAAGATTGAAATCTTACTATGAATAGAAGAAAATGAAATGAATATCAAAGAGGCACGGAAAGTGGACAACATTAATCAAGCAATACGCTCCATTCTTACGAAGCTTTTGAAAAGTGATAATAACGTAATCATTACTTTATTAACAGATCGTACTGGACTGACCTTGGCTCGAGTTTCACGGTTAATGGTTGCGGAAACCATGGGCCAAGCAGAATTGGAAAGCATTGGAGCAATCGCATCCGCTGTTTTTACGGGTGCTGCGGAACAAGGTGCAGTACTATCGTTAGGAAAACTGAATATCATGGTAGCTGAGTTTAGAGATGGTCGTGTACTGACCGCTGAAGCCGGACAAGGAATCTTAGTCGTCGTAGCCGAAAGAGATGTCCAACTCGGACTTATTCGTGTGAAAATGCAAGATGCCGCCAAGGAATTAGCAGCTTTAAGCGAATCCATTGCCAAAACGGTCACCGTAGCTCCGGAAAAAACCGCATCGGCTAAAAGTTTAATCTCAGCACTGGAAGAGTTAGAAAACTTTTAATT
>WAPZ01000193.1 GCA_015520535.1 Candidatus Heimdallarchaeota archaeon | reverse complement strand
TGTGATGCGATTTTAGTCATATCACAAACTTTGCGCGGATTCCCTGAATTTACGGAGGTTAAATTTCATCGTGAACCAGCTAAACAGGTTCCGAGGGCCATTATACCCGAAGAGGTATTGAGCCGGGTATTGGGAGATTTATTCCAAAACGCGTTAGATGCAATGCATCAACAGGCAATCAAAAATATTGATATTTTTGTGCGTGGTGAAACTGAACGTGTTGTAATCAATATTCATGATTATGGAATAGGAATATCCCCTAATTTCCAAAATAAAATTTTTGATGAAAATTTTTCAACGAAAGGCTCTACTGGATTGGGTCTTTACCATGCACGGAAATTATTAAAAAGATTTGGTGGGGAAATACAGTTACTGGAATCCAGTGAGAAAAAGGGTACTACTTTTCAGTTATTTTTAAAAGGAGTAACAGATGTATAAGGCAAAATTATTAATGATTGATGATGAGGAAGTCTTTTTAAAAGGTTACCGTACCGTGCTTGGCAGCGAGTATGAAGTTGCTACGGCATTGCAAATTTCGGAAGGGCTTAAATTAATTGAGCAATTTCGACCAGATGTTTTGCTGCTGGATATTCGTTTGAAAACTGAAAAAGAGGGACTTCAGGTATTACCGGAAATCAAAAAGCGGTTTCCGGATTTGTCAGTGATTATTGTAACCAATTGGGATTCCCATTTAATCTTCAGGGAAGCCCTTGAACTGGGTGCTGATGATTTTTTTATTAAATCGGAAGATCTGGAAATATTAAAAACGTCCATCCAGAATTTGTTGGTTCAAAAAGAAAATGATAATCAAGAAGAGTGGGAGAACATTAGAACTCCACTGGTTTTTGATCCAAAAAGCAAGAAAATACTAAAATTAGCGAAAAAATTAGCGCGGGCAAATTGTTCAGTTTTAGTCACAGGTGAAAGTGGCGTAGGGAAAGAAGAATTCGTACGGTTTATTCATGAACATAGTCGTCGGAGAAATGGCCCGTTTGTGGCTGTAAATTGTGCAGCGATTCCTGAAACGCTGCTGGAAAGCGAATTTTTTGGTCACGAACCCGGTGCATTTACCGGTGCCCGATATCGTCGTATTGGGAAATTTGAAGCAGCTAATAGAGGTACCTTGTTTCTGGATGAGATTGAGGAATTATCGCTACAAGGTCAGGCAAAATTACTTCGGGTAATACAGGAATCGGTTGTAGAACGCCTTGGCGGAAATAACCGCATTCCCATTGATGTCCGTATTATTTCAGCGACTCGTAACGATTTACGAAAGTTAGTGCGAGAAAAACGTTTTCGTGAAGATCTGTATTATCGAATAGCTGTTTATCCGTTTCATATACCCCCGTTGCGGGAGCGCCGTGAGGATATTTTACCGCTTTGTTATTATTATTTGAAAAAAAGTTGTCAAAATAATGGATTCAAAGAAAAACAGTTTAGCAAGGATGCTCTTTTAGTGTTAAAAAATTACCATTGGCCTGGAAACATTCGAGAATTGAAAAATGTTATTGAAAAAGCGGTCATTGCAAGTGATGGTAAACTCATTCATGCCTCTGATCTTTTTCTATTAAATGAAGATAAAGATGGATTGTTACCCTATGAGCATGCTCGAAGACAAGTAATTGACCAATTTACTGTCGATTATATTCGTCAAGCATTGGTCCAAAACGAGGGAAACATTTCCAGGACAGCAAAAGCCATCGGATTATCTCGGCAAATGCTGCAAAAATTGATTCGGGATTATCGGCTGAACTAATGGGAATGATGTTCAGTGGCGCTTCATGTTTTAAAAGGGGGTAAAAACAAGATTCTGAATTCAGCAATTAGTTAGCTGAACTAAAGGGAATAAATGCATTAATATATTTAAGAATTTTTAAAAATTTCATTCAACCAACAGAACTCTAAAATCAAAAGTATTTATTGGCGTTCCATTGAGCTGCAACTAGAATTGTGTCGACAACAATTATGCAATGTAAATATTTCAATGCTTCTTTACCCGTTTTGTTTTTAGCAGATTGTGTCATGATAAGAATAAGAGTAAAACGTTACAGATTCAGGACAACACAACGCACTTCCATAAACAATTTTTCCCCATCATGGAGTCAGAATCCCAAATCTGATTGTGTTTCAGGATTTCTTAGTGATTTCTTTGTAAAGATTGATGTCATTCCTTGCAATTGGGTGTGCTGGATAATTGGGGTTTGCATGATTCTCAATTTCTGTTTTGCACATTGAACTTTCAATGTGAAGTGTAATTTTCCCAAAGTGTAAAATACATTTGACGATTCTGGTGATTAATAAGATATACGTATTGTATAATTTATTAATAAACAATTAGTTATATGATCTGGCATTCCTCTTGCCATAAAAAACTGGAACTCGATTGAGTAAGGAAGATGGAACATCTGAAATTTTTAGTTAAGGTAAACAACGTTGTGGGTTATTTACTGATCGCCAGTGTTGTCTTAAGTCCAATTGGGTTTATTCAGGTATTGGTAGGGCATTTGGTTTTAATGGTAGTTCAGAGTAGGGAGAAGAATGGGGGGTATTGATATTACAAGCATGTAGGTAAATTTTTCATTCAGAAAAATCTGATGATAATAAAATATTAAAATTATGTTTTTAATTAAGCACTTTAAAACTGGACAAAATAGGTTATTGAAATTTGCCCTTTATAAGATATTCAATTTGCAGAACAAGTATTAAAAGCGGTATAACTTCTTATAATTAGGTTAAGGAAAGTGGTGTAAATATTGGTCAACGAACACTTCCTACAATGATACGCACAATGCAAAAAAATTGACATTAATGACTAGCCAATGACAAACGGAATATGTATACCGTTTATATGCAGGGAATTTTTAACGGGTTCAGAAGAGAGTTTTATGACAACTCAGAAAAGGTATGGATTCGATAACAGAGATTATTTTGACTATAGTTCGAACAACTTACCAGAAAAGCAAATTGAAAAAGATCTTGATAATAATGATAATAATAGCAAGTAGGAAAAAGATGGAGGAATAATTTATGGTCCGTTATTTACTAATATTTGTAGTGCTGATGTATGGACAGATTTATGCACAACAATCCCAGAATACCACCCTTGTTGGTCGCTGGCCTAACGGTCCATGTAATACTGTTTTTGTGGTGGATGACAAAGCCTATATTGGCAACGGTGGGGCTTTGGAAATTTTAGATGTCAGTAATCCGACTGCTCCAATATCTTTGGGACAGGTAATCACTCCTTCGGTTGTTCAAGGTATTTTTGTATCCGATGGCTATGCTTATGTAGCTAATGGAAGTTATGGTCTTCGGATTATTGATGTAAGCGATCCAACTGCTCCAAAAGAGGTGGGGTTTTATGATACAGGTAGTTTTGCTCTTGATGTTCATATTGCTAAGGGTTATGCTTATGTGGCTGATGGGGCTGACGGTCTTCGTGTTATTAATGTCAGGAATCCATTTTCACCAGATGAAGTGGGATTTTTTGATACCAATGGAGACGCTTGGGGAGTCTATGTTAACAATGGTTATGCTTATGTAGCTGATAGGGCCGAGGGTCTACGGGTCATCGATGTGAGTATACCAACCGATACAAAAGAAGTGGGCTTTTATAATATAGGTGACTTTGCTTGGGATGTGTATGTTTCTGGTAACTACGCTTATGTTGCTAATGGTAATGCTGGTCTTCGTGTCATCGATGTAAGTGACCCTGCTACTCCGAAAGAGGTGGGCTTTTATGATACGAATGGTTTGGCCGTAAATGTGTTTGTCATTAATGAATATGCTTACACAGCTGATGGTGGTGCTGGTTTACGAATCATTGATGTGAACAATCCAATTTCACTAAGTGAAGTAGGATTTTATGATACGGGTGATATGGCAAAATATGTGTATGTTTCCAATAATTATGCCTATGTTG
>WAPZ01000192.1 GCA_015520535.1 Candidatus Heimdallarchaeota archaeon | reverse complement strand
GATAGGTGAGTTTGCAACTTTTTTCATTCACCAAATAGGTATAAATTTTTAGACTTTAAAGCGTTTCGTTAGATGCAGGTACCTCCGCAAGTAACTTATTATCCTTTTGTAAAGAGTGTACTTTGTTTAAACGCTTTTTGTCGCATTGTAATATTACTTGCGGAACTAACGGTTAATTAAAAAAAGAATAAAAAGTGATTGACGATACAATAATTGTAAGGAGACGTGGCGTTGAAAATGATTACTTCGCTGACGAGAGATAATTGGGCGTTTTTATTGAAGGATGGAAAGTTGGAGTGGTTTTTTGGGCATGAAAGTTTTCAACAGATTAAAGATTTTTTGATTAATTTAGCGACGGCGCTGAATAATTTTGGGGAGGATTTTTTAGGAGAGGGTATAGGGTTATTTCAATTGACCTCGCCGGTGTCAAATTTTGAGCGGCAAATTCAAGTGTTAGTGATTCGTTTGGGAAAGAACATATATTTTGTTTGTGCAAATCCGGAAGTTACCGCACGACTTTTGGAGAAAGAGGGTATTCCTCCGCTTATCCATGACCAATTGAATGGAGTATTAATTGGAGCGGCGGTTCAGCAGTATGCCCGTTTTTGGTCATCAAATCTTTACAGTCCTTATAGAGACAAGATTGATCAGTTATTTATGGAGTGTATTGAATTATTGGATGCAAAAGATCGCGTTATTCTTGGAGAGGGTGAGATTAGTCTGGCGAAGTTGAGTTTGTATGAGTTGATCTTATTGCACTTATATTTGCGTTTAAACATGGAGCGTGACCCGGTATTTCATTCAAAACAAAAGTGGGCACTGGTCATGGAGGATGCAGGTTCCCCAATTTATCTTCATTGGAATTTAGACGACTTTGCCACTAGTGCGTTGTCGGGATTAATAAGTGCGATGTGCATTTTTGCTAAGATTTCATTAGGTGCCACTTTAGAGGGGCTGAGTTTTGGGGTGTCACAAATTACTAAATTGTATATTTTGGAGCATAAGGAAAAGATCTTAGCGTTAACGCATCCGGAGTTAGTATTATCGGATGAAAGGTTTCAACAATTATTCCAGAAAATGCCAATGAATGTGCAACAAGCATTAATACCAGTATTAAAGCCATTGCTCTTAGAAATTATAGTGGGTCAAATTAAACGTGAATATGAAGTTTTAGATTTGCAAAAGCTCTATGAATTAGTGCGATTAAGAGAAAAAAGGAAAAAATTCAATTTTTCATCCCATCTTACACAGATTAATGAGTTACTTCAAAAAACAAGCAAATTTTTTGCGACAACAAACGTGAATGATTCCGTCATAAGACCAATTCGCATTCTTTACATTAGTGCGTTTACGGAAGAAGTGATTGAGCATTTAAACGATCTGTTGGTCGATAAAAAGGAATTTAGTCAAATGTTTCAAGAAAAAAACACGTTTTCTATTCTTTATGGAACGTATAATTTTCAAAATGTGGCGTTAATACCATTAGAGATCGAATTAGCACCGTCAAATTTCTTAAAAAGTAAACCACCAGATTTATGGGCAAAAATTTTGAATATTTCTGGTTTGATAATAGATTCGCCCTTAGATCGGATGCAACAGTTAGCAAAGTTGAATACATTGATTGACGAATTATGGGATGCCTCGGGTAAGGCAACCCTTCCGACACTAATCAATTTTTATGAATCATATTTTGATGCGCATTTACAACAAAAAAAGGATTTAAGCGAATATGAGTGGTCAATAGAATCATATGTCGGAAAAAAGTTGGATATGGAAAGCATTATGGGCATTTTTTCCTACAGTATTAATCGTTCACAAGTGAAATTTTTGCTTGATGGGCTTATTGCATTGGTATTAAAAAATCGGATTAAAGAGTTGGAGAAAGACTAGAAAGAAATATTATGTGTGATGCAAACAAAGGGCAAGCACAGCGCAGCTTAGGTGGTGCAGTTTATTTTTTACCAACGAATTCAAGTATTTTGTCGAAGTCGAGATGTTCTTCCACGATTTTCTTTGCCAATGTAATTTTTGGGGTATTTTGTGGGTCAATTCGCCAAAACATGGTGTTTAAATTTTCAACCGTGGTTAAGGTGTCGTATGGTACCATAATCAGTGGAACGTCACGTTGTCGAGCTAATGTGACGACTTTTTGCTCGGGATAGAGATTTCCAGTGAGAATAATAGCGGCAGTATCTGTTTCTAAAGCGCCAACAAGGATATCAGTTCTGTCACCACCTGTTATGACGAGTTTTCGCGGATATTTTCTAAAATAGCTCATGGCGGCACTGAGTTGCATGGCAGCAATGAACCATTTGGAAACCGTGTTATGCAGAGCCGCGTCACTGACTTCATTGAGTAACTTAGCGTTTCCTAATGACGTTAAAATATCTCTTACGGTGGGATTTATGAGATCTTTGACCTCGGGAATAATTCCTAAGCACATAACGTCATATTCTTGAAGCAGATTGCGTCCATATTGGAGAAGCGAGTCATCTAGATTGGGTGGTCGTTGATTGAGTATCACACCTAAAGGCTCTAATAATTCGCGTATCACGAAGGCTCTTTTGGCAGAGATGATTTCGTCAACAAAGGCTTCCGGAAATATGCGTGGCGGTTTGGTGACAAGGATAGGGCGAGTATCCAGCTCCTTTGCCAAAGAAGGCGGTGATAATTTCATGAAAAGTCCAAAAGAGGGATTTCCATGGGCTTCAATAACCACAATGTCATAATTATCGGAAATTTGTTTGTAAGATTGCTTGATTTTTTCTAAGACATGTTCTTTTCCAAGTTCATTGAGTTTGACGGTATAATGATCTGTTATTTTAAAAGGAGAGATCACATCACTTTCTTCTTCTAAGTTCAAGACGTGTTTCATTAAAAGAACGTCATCATCTTCAGGTCTGCCATCTTCCAGTATACGAGTTTGGATGCCAAAGGGTTTAAAGTAACCGACAGAGTAGCCCATTTCTTTTAATTTAAGCGCGACGCCAAGACATATAAAACTTTTTCCTGAATATTCTGAGGTTGATGAAAAGAACAAATTTTTACCCATTTTTTGTCTCCTCATTCATGTTACTTGCGTTTCATCTTATATCTAACATTTTTTTAAAGTGATATATTTATGTTTGTTTTTTTAAGGTCATTTTTACATCAATTGCCATACATCCATGCCCTTGTTCATAGACAAAGGCCGGATTAATGTCCATTTCCACAATCTCAGGCCAATCTAAAGCCAATTGACTTACTGTTTGAATTAAAGCCACAATACCTAAAATATCCGACGGTTTTTCTCCCCGAACCCCACGTAAGAGTGGATACGATCGGATTTCTTCAATCATTGAAAGCGCTTGATTTTTCGAGATTGGTGCGACACGAAAACTGACATCTTTTAATACTTCCACGTAAATGCCACCGAGACCAAACATGATTAACGGTCCAAATTGTGGATCACGAACCATTCCGACAATGATTTCTTTTCCTGGCGGAACCATTGGTGTGACTAAAATGCCATGAATAGTGGCATTGGGGCGATATTTGCGCGCATTGACCATTATTTCATTAAAGGCTTTCCGCACGTCATCTTCCGATTGTAAATTGAGTTTAACACCGCCAATGTCAGTTTTATGCATGATTTGAGGTGAAACTATCTTTAGAACGATTGGATAACCTAATTCATTGGCAAATTTTACTGCTTCATCGGCAGACTTAGCTAATTTTCCTAAAGAAACCGGAGCACCGTAAATACTGAGAATTTCTTTAGCCTCATGCTCATTTAGCGTCGTTCGACCCTCTGATAAGGCGGTTTCAATAATGTCTTTAATGCGCTTTCGTTTTAACTCTGAAATTCGAATATGAAGATATTCTTCCGCTTTATCCAAAAACAAAATGGTATCATGATGGCGGGCCATGCCAGCTAGAGTATCGACGGCACGCTCTGGAAATTCATACGCCGGTACACTATAACTCATTAAAAATTCTTTGGCTTTTTCGACGCTTTCTCCCCCGGAAAATACGGCTAGCACTGGTTTATCAATTTTTTGCGCCACATCACAGATCATTCGTGCGGTTACCAATGGTTGTGTCATTGCTTGTGGTGTGAGAATTAGAACGGCACTATCAACATGAGGATCCACTAACACAATTTTTAGGGCATTTACATATCGCTCGGGTGGTGCATCGCCAATCACATCCACGGGATTGAAAACATTAGCAGTCGGCGGTAGCACTTTTCTCAATTTTTCAATGGTTTCATTGGTAAAACGTGCCATTCTTAGCCCTTGAAGTTCCACACGATCCGCTGCCATAATGCCCATTCCACCAGCATTGGTGATAATCGCTACATTTTTTCCTTTCGGCAAAGGCATCATTGCAAACGCGGCGGCTAAATCAAACAGTTCCTGCGCAGTTTCCGCACGAATTACGCCACTTTGCTTAAACGCAGCAGTATATGCTTGATCAGAACCCGCTAACGAGCCAGTATGTGAAGAAATTGCCCGGGCACCCGCCGCCGTTCGTCCCGATTTTACCACGATGACGGGCTTAATCGGAGTGACTTGTTTTGCGATCTCAATAAAACGCGGTCCATTTCTAATTTCTTCCAAATACATTAAGATAACACGAGTATTTGGATCATCTTTCCATTGGAGAAGAAGATCACACTCGTCAATCCCAACTTCTTCAACTTTATTACCGAGCGAATAAAATTGTGAAAAACCAATACCACGCGTCAAACTCCAATCCAAAATTGCAGTGCAAAAAGCACCGCTTTGAGAGGCAAACGCAATATGTCCTTTAATGGGACGCTGTGCCGCAAAAGAAGCATTAATTTTATTATGTGAATCAATGAATCCCAGAGTATTGGGGCCTAACACTCGAATATTGTACTTTTTTGCAACATCTCGTAATTCTTTCTCTAAACGTTCGCCCTCTTCGCCCACCTCTTTAAATCCCGCACTGATTACGACAGCAAATGTTACACCTTTTTTTCCACATTCTTCCATTACTTTTGGTACAATTGGTGCCGGAACGGCGATTACAGCAAGATCTACAGTTTCCGCCGGTACCTTTAAGATGGAAGGGTAACATTGCAAACCTAATATTTCAGACGCTTTCGGATTAATCGGATAAATTTCGCCTTCAAATCCCGAGTCAATCATATTTTTGACAATAGCATGACCAACGGACGTTTTTTTTCGTGAAGCTCCTATTATTGCGACATTACGGGGTGGTTTCATTGTCATCACGTAATTATGCATTAAATTACAACAAAAAGACATTACCTATATAATTGTGAGCAATCTACAATTTTTGTGTGGCATTAAAAAAATATCTTTCCTTTGCAACTATGAATCTCACTTTGCTTTCAATCCAGCTGTTTCTCCTTTGCAACTATGAATCTCACTTTGCTTTCAATCCAGCTGTT